>CAJTLR010000016.1:0-32757 GCA_910577185.1 uncultured Acetatifactor sp. | reverse complement strand
AAAGTGCCTGCAGGTCTCCCGGTAAATACCGGGACTGCCGCGTCAATACAACAGCGTCAATACAACAAATTGTGCTTTCCGGACTATTCTAGCACAAAATGCCGGGATTGTAAAATTTCTTTTCTGCAAAAAACAGGAAACACCCCCTTCCTCCGGACAAGCCTTTTGCGTCCGGGTATGGGGGTATTCCATTATCCAATCAATACTTTCTTTCCCTGAAACGCAAAGCCGTAATGCCGGATCCGGCTTTTCGGAATGCCGCCTGCAGTCAGCTGCGTGTCATATGCCCTCTCTTCTATCTGTGCCAGGGCGGCTCTCACGGTATCTTCCAGGGATTTTTCCTCCTCCGGGTCATGTACCTTAAACTCCAGCACAAATGCGGAATCTTCCCGGTTCACTGGTTCCAGCATGACATCATATCTTCCGAATCCGCTTTCCCGGTTTGAAGTAATCAGGTATTTTCCTGTCAGTTCGGCCATAAGCCCAAGAACAAAACCATGGTAGAAGCGTTCCGGATTTGATGCGGCCGAAGGCTTTTTTCCGGAATCAAATGTGCTGAAGGTTTCCAGCGCCACCCGGTTCATATAGAGATTCATTTCCCTCAAATTTCCCCTGAGCATTGCCCTGATAAAATCATTGTAAGGCACATCATCTCCTGCAAACCAGTCTCTGATCATATTGCGGAACATTACGGAAACCTCTTTGTTGGTAAGTTTCAGGGCATAGCTAAAATTTCCCGTCTCCCGGTCAAAAAATGTATCTTCTATCCGCAGATAGCCGCCTGCCAGAAGCAGGCTCCACACAGATCCCCGCTTTTTCCCCAGCTGGTGATACACAATTTCCTCATCCATTTCCGTCACCAGGGCCTTTCCCGCCAGCAGGTCTTCCATTGTCATTTTGAGTCCCGGGGTTCCGCTGCGGATCAGGAAATTTACCAGATTGTTGGAACTGGAGTTGGCCCAGTAGGGCTTATAAATTTTTTCCTTCAGAAATCCGGTAATGGACCAGGGATTATAGATATCTCTCCGGCTGCCAAAGGTAAAGCCATCATACCAGTTTTTTACCGCTTCTTTTTCCCCGGCCATTCCGAAAGTATCCAGCGCGTGGAATACCTCCTCTTCGGTAAAACCAAAACAAGTACGGTACTTTTCCGAAACGGAGGTTACCACGGTCAGGTTGTTCAGATCCGAGAAAATCGATTCCTTACTGATTCGCGTAATGCCCGTCAGAAACGCCCGCTCCATGAACGGGTTCGTCTTAAATGCAGCATTGAAAAGGCTTCGTATGAATTCTGCCATATCGTCCCAGTAACCGTTCACATATGCCTCCTGCAGGGGCGTATCATATTCGTCCAGCAGAATGATGACTTTTTTACCGTAATAACGGTTCAGGCAGATGGACAGCCGGTGCAGCGACATGGCTGCCATGGAATCGGACATGTCTGTCTTCATGTAATCGAAATATTCTTTTTCCCGCTCACACAGTTTGTCTCCCTGCAGCATAAAACTGAATTTCGTGTATAAATTGATAATTACCTGTATAATCCCTTCCCTTGCTGTTTCGTAGGTATTTCCTTTTACCGTGGCAAAGCTCAGAAAAATAAGCGGAAAGCCGCCCTGAAGATTTCTGTATTTTTCATGTTCCCATATGGATAGGCCCTCAAACAAGTCGCTGCGTCCGGCGTACTGATTTGAAAAAAAACATTCCAGTGTATCCAGATTCAGGGTTTTTCCAAAACGGCGGGGACGCGTGACCAGTGTCACATCATCCTGGCTTTCCCACCACTCCTGAATCAGCAGGGTTTTATCTATATAAAAGGAATGATTCTGGCGTAACTTCTCAAAACTCTGTGTTCCCATGGAAACGATTGGCGGCATACGGACCACTTCCTTCCTCAACTAATCTATTGCCGTGCAGTCTCTGCCGGCATAAATCCATAATCTATAATAGAATCAAAAAACGATTCTATTATCATAAATCTATAATAGAATCAAATCGGCAGGTAACGTAACTTGTATTTCTTATCATACATTTATTTTCCCCCGCAAGTTTCCAAACACTTCCTCATGGGTCATTCTTCTGCTGTTCTCCGCTGCTGCCCGGTCTGCCTCGTCCAGTGCCGCCTCTACGCCATCTGTAAGCTGGGAATACATGTCCAGGCTGAGGACCACCATAGCACCATATCCGTTTTTTGTAAGATATACTGGTTCTCCTTCATTCACAAGCCTTTCAATGTCCGGGAATTTATTTCTAAGGTCTGAAACAGGTCTGATCTGTATCATACATCACGCCTCCTTATCTTAATTCTATCATAATTTTATCATTCCTTTTATTCTACCTGATTATACATCAAAATGCAATGAAAACAAAATGTTTTATTTAGCAAAAGGTCTGGCACGAACCGTCTCTGTGGCATGGTCTTTTCTTTCCACAACCAAATCTTATTTAAAGGAGGCTTGTTCAAAATTTATTGACACATGCGTTTGCCGTGTTGACTGAATCAGAAAAAGAGCAGTATAATGAATATATACCATTTGCGAGGAAGTGGCAGAAAATAACAATGAAAGAACTGCCTGCGGGGAAGGCCCCGGCAACTTCATGGTATCAAAAAATTCCCGGGAAATGAGGAGCAGACAACAATGAAGCCAATAAAATCAGCCGATTCACCAATTACATATTATGTAAGCAGGAACGGGCGGGACGAATGGATACTTTTTATCCATGCCGCTTTCGTCAATCACAATATGTTTAAAGCACAGTTTGAATACTTTGAGAATAAATATCATATCCTGGCCATTGATATCATTGGCCACGGACAGTCAACCGATACCCGGAAAGGTGACCGGATAGATCAGATGTCAAAGTGGATATTCGACATCTTAAAAACCGAAAATATTGATAAAGTACATATCGTGGGGGTCTCATTGGGCGCAGTCCTGGCACAGGATTTTGCCAATCAATATCCCTGCGCAGTAAGCTCGCTGGCTTGCTTTGGAGGATATGATATCAATCATTTTGACGGAAAAATGAAAAATGAAAATAGTGCAAAACAGAAGCTTATGATGCTGAAAGCATTCATTTCGGTGAAATGGTTTGCAAAAGCAAACAAGAAAATTTCCGCGTATACTTCACAGGCCCAAAATGACTTTTATGACATGAATATACTCTTTCCCAAAAAGTCATTTATGTTTCTGGCAGCGCTCCATCATATGGTAAACAAGTATGAAACCGGGCAAAGGGATTATCCTTTGTTGATCGGATGCGGAAAATTTGATATTCCAATGGAATTGGAGGCAATCAAAGCATGGAAAAACAGCGAACCCGATTGCAAAGTGGTTCTTTTTGAAAATGCGGGGCACTGTGTTAATATGGATGTACCGCAGGAATTTAATAAAACAATGGAGGAATTTTGGGCCTGATACTTTCCTCCTGCTTTTCCAACATATTTTCCGGCTCAACCAGTCAAATACCCCGCTGCAGGCAACGGGGTATCAAACTATTAACCGTCTTTATTTCCCTTCGGCCATCTTCAGCTGTGCCGTCACCAGGCCGTAATAAATTCCTTTTTTCTCCAGAAGCTCATTGTGTGTGCCGATCTCGGCGATGCCATGCTTGTCAATTACCACCAGTCTGTCAGCGTTGCGCAGGGTGGAAAGCCGGTGGGCTATGGCAAAGGTCGTCCTGCCCTTTACCAGCCGGTCCAGGGCCTGCTGGATCAGGAATTCGCTTTCCGTGTCCAGGGCAGACGTGGCTTCGTCCAGAATCAACAGTCTGGGATTGTTGAGAATCGCCCTGGCTATGGCAATCCTCTGCCGTTCCCCGCCGGAGAGATTATAGCCGTGCTCTCCCACGTAAGTGTTGTAGCCATCCGGAGTCTTGCAGATAAAATCGTGGGCATTGGCCGCTTTGGCCGCCTGAATCACCTCCGCCAGGGACGCATCCTGCCTGGCAAAACGGATGTTTGCCAGAATGCTGCCCGAGAAAAGGAATGTCTCCTGGAGCACCACACCGATCTGGGAATGCAGGTTTTCAGTGTTAATGTCCCGGATATCCACCCCGTCTATGGTGATTTTTCCCTGGTCCACATCATACAGCCGCATAATCAGATTGATCAAAGTGGATTTCCCTGTGCCGGAGGCACCCACCAGACCGATCATTTCCCCGGGATTTACCTGAAAATTGATGTCCTCCAGCACCGGCTCATACGTATGGTATCCAAAGGACACATGCTCAAAGGTAAACGCACCCTGAATGGGAAACTGCCTGCTGTCCTCCTTGTCGGCAATAACCGGCTCCTCGTCCAGCACATCATAAATACGGTTCATGCTGGTGACCATCTGCATCACCATTCTGGGCATATGTGTCATCCAGTTTAAGGGTCCGAACAGATAACCACAGTAGGTAATAAACTGCACCAGCTGGCCAAGAGTCATATCTCCTTTCAGCACATCCAGTCCTCCGAAATACACCGCAATATAAGAACCGGCGCCCAGTAAAAATGTCAGAATCGGAAAAAATACTGCCCAGAAGGTTTCGTTCTTTTTACTGATTTTTGCAAATTCCTCTGTCTTTTTCCGGAAATGGGCAGCTTCCCGCTCTTCTTTTCCGAAAGATTTTACCACTCTCATGCCGGAGATAATATCCTGCAGACTGCTGGCCAGATCGTCCGATTTCAGCCACTGTTTATGAAAGATGGTGTGGATATGGTGCCAGAAAAGTCTGGTAATCACAAACACCAGCACGATAAACACAAGGGACATCAATGTCATTTGCCAGCTGATGGTAAACATTACTACCAAAGATACCACCATGGTAAGCAAAGTGGAAAACATGTCTCCGAACACATCTTCCATAAAGTCGCGGACCTGCCTGGTATCCCGGGAGACACGGTTCAACAGCTCTCCCGGCTTTCTGTTGTTGATAAAGGAAAGGGAAAGAGACTGTATCTTGTAATAAAGTTTCTGCCTAAGCGTCATGCTCAGGGAAGTGCCCAGGGACATACACTGCCAGTACCGGAAATTGCCCAGTACGATACGGGCCACCAGCAGCGAAAGTGTGGCGCCCAGGAAAATCCACCAGTCCGTCCAGGTTCCTTTTCCCGTGGTCAGCGCGCCATCGATGAATTCCCTCTGTATCATGGGAATGGCCAGGTCCATTGCCGATAAAAATACCATGAGCAGGGAGATCACCAGAAGTTTTCCCACGTAATCGCCGCAGAGCGCCATAAATTTTTTAACTAAATCCAGTTTTCCTTCACAGTAAGGACACTTGCTTGTCCCCGGCAGTGCCCGGCCGCATTTTTCACAGTATTTTTCATATTCCAGGCTCTCCACCTGGCCGGGCTTTTCCCCGGTTCTGCGGGCCATCAGTATGGTCTGGGCGCCTCTGGCCACATATGCAACCCTGACGATATGCCGCATGGAAAAACGCGCCGCACAGATCATTTCCCCGTCTTTTTTTGTCACGGTGATGATTCCGCTGTGCACCTGGTGCTCGCACTTGATTTTTTCACACTCGTCCAGCAGGAAAGCCGCCGAAACCGTATCTCCGTCCAGCACCAGAAAACGTTCCTGGGTCACCACAATCCAGATTTTCTGCGCATAGGCATCCACGGCCTGCATTTTCCGGCTGTCGAATTCCAGGTCCACGGGAACACAGTACATGGGTTCTTCCCCGGGCGCCAGTCCCAGGGCGTCCATTTGCTGCCCGTTTAATGTATATAATAGTTTCATAAATTGACTGCCTTTCTTTTAAATAAAGAGATCCAGCTTTTTCCGTTCCATAACGCCCAGCTGGTAGAAATCCGGAATCTCATAACGGTTTCCGTCAATATCCGTCACCAGCAGTCTGGAATCACTCAGGTGAATCACGGCATTCCCGCTCATCTGGGTGGTAAAACGGCATGCACCGAAAGTAGTCACCACATTCCAGTAGGCATAACCGTACTCATCTTTCACATCCAGAACTTTTGTGATCACAGGCATAAAATAGCGGAGTTTGATCTGCTCCCGCAACATTTCCTGCTGATCCTGGGGCAGCTGCGATAATTTTTCTACCATACCGATCTCTTTTGCCTTCTCGTCTGACTCCCGTATGGAGATAAACTCTTCGGGATTGGTCAGCGGAAATGTCAGATAAACTCCCACTCTGGCATATTCCTTTTCCCCTGTCTTCAATGCGATAAATCCGCCCGCTGTCCTGGAAAAAGTGGCGTTCTCCCCGTTCAGGAAACGCATTTCCAGGAGTTCTTCCGATTCCCGCTTCAGGGCTTCTTCATCGAATTCCTGCAAATTCAGCAGATCTATATTGTTGTTTTCCGGTCCTTCCATCTATTCCATATTCCTTTCGTGATTTTATGTCTCTACAGGTACATGCCCTTGGGGGGAGTAATTTTCAGCTGTTAAGTACACATCTGAAAATTCTCCCACCGGTTCATTTATCTGCGGCTGTGTCTGTTTCTCAGCCTTCCAGGCCTCTCATGGCCAGTGCTTTTGTCTGGAGTTCGCTGAGTTTATAATAGGTTCCCTTCTTGGCAAGGAGTTCCGCATGGGTTCCGGATTCCGTCAGTCTGCCATCATCCAGCACAATCAGATGGGTGGCATTGCGCAGGGTGGAAAGTCTGTGGGCAATGGACAGCACGGTCCTTCCCTTCTCCAGACGCTCCAGCGATTTCTGTATGGCAAGTTCCGTCTCCGTGTCGACCGCTGAGGTAGCCTCATCCAGAATCAGTATCTTGGGATCTGCCAGAATGGCCCTGGCAATGGAAATACGCTGTTTCTCCCCGCCGGAGAGAGACCGGCTGGAGGAACCCAGAAGCGTATCATAGCCTTCGGGCATTTTGCAGATAAAGTCATGGGCATTGGCCTGGACGGCAGCCTGGATAATTTCCTTCCGCGTGGCCTCCGGCCTGGCATAAGCGATATTTTCCGCCACGGTTCCCATAAAAATATAAGTTTCCTGGGACACCATTGCCACATTTTTGCGCAGTTCACGGAATCCGTACTGCTTCACGCTGACTCCGTCCACCAGCACCTCGCCCTCCTGGGCGTCATAAAGCCTTGAGATCAGATTCACCAGAGTGGACTTACCCGCGCCGGACCGACCCACAATGCCGAACACCTCGCCGGCATTTACGTGAAAACTGATATTTTTTAAAATCGGTTTATTTGCTTCATAGCCGAAAGTAACGTTTTTCAGTTCGATCTCACCCTTCAGTTCGTCCGGCCGCAGGGGATCCGGCACTTCTTTTACTTCCGGAACCGCATCCATGATTTCAAACATACGCTGTGCCGAATTCATACATTCCGTATACCAGCGGACACTGCGTGAAAAAAATTCCAGGGGGCCTTTGAGCTGTCCCACATAGCCGGAGAATGTGAGCAGCATACCTACTTCCACACTGGCCCCGCTGATCATCAGGGCGCCGCCCACAACCCACACCAGAAAGCTGATGGTGTCTTCCACTGCAAAATACAGCGCAAAAAACTTAATATCATAACGGGCCACATCCAGCTCCGCATTTTTCACCTTTCTGTTATTTTTGGAAAAACGCGTCATCTCCTGCTCCTGCTGCCCAAAAGCCTTCACCACCCTGGCCCCGGTGAAATTCTCGTTCATCTGCCCTTTCAGACGACGGTTGGCACGATGCCTTTTGCCGTAAAAATGCCAGAGCCTCGGTACCATCCGATAACTTAAGATCACCAGCAGCGGCATCAGCATCACGGACACCAGCGCCAGCAGGGGATTCAGGCAGAACATGATCACACTTGTGGCAATGATATTTCCCATGTTGATAAAGAAATACGGAATACCGTCAATAAAGAAGGCAGATATCTCCTCCGCATCATCTGACACACGGGTCATCAGGCCGCCGGTCTGCCTCTTGGTGTAAAAACTGATGGACAGCCGCCCCATGGAAGTAAACACCTGGCTTTTCAGCGTGCCCACCACTTCCGGTGCAATCCTGGCCGTCAGCACCCCCTGCAGGATTCCCAGTGCCTGAATGATCACTTTCGTCACAATCATGGTGATCACCAGCATGGTCAGGGCTGTCACAAAACGTCCGGAGGGAATCCGGAGCATGGCGAGAAAGTCCTCGTTTCTGGCCAGAACCTGGTCATAGAGAACCGTTCCGCTCAGGTAAGGCCATACCAGATTCAGCAGCGCCGTTCCCAGATAGCAGAACATCATCAGCGCCAGATACTTTTTATATGGCTTGAAATACGACACCACCCGCAGCAGAATGGATTTCTTATCCATACATTTGGGACATACTTTCCTCTCCTGGTCAGGATAAATCATGCCGCATTTGGGACAGCATTCCTTTCCTTTTTTCACATTCAGGTCTTCTTCCGAGATCTCTTCTCCCTTTTTAACCTTTTCCAGCAGACTGCACAGACGCAGAAACATCTCCATTCTTGTGTTGGAAAAATGACAGATATTGTGCTCCACACCGTCAATTTCGGCCAGCAGCACACCGGCTGCCACCTGCCTGATCACTTCCATCCTGCCGATACTTGACAGCTCATAAATCTGTATGGCCGGCTCCTCCATGAGCGTCAGCTCTTTTTTCGCCATCTCTTCCCCAAACTGCCAGCCACCGTAACCGCCGAATCTGTGCTCCGACTTCTCCCGGTAAGGATATGCCGCCACAGCCAGCCTGTCTTTGGTCAGCGCCACAATGGAATCCGCGAACCGGTATTCCGCATCGAAATCAGCCATGGACGCAAAAATGATGTCGTCTTTGCCGATCCCGTACTTTCCGGCGATGCTGACAAAACTTTTTGGTAAATTCATTTCCTTCCTCCGTTCCCGTTCCAGTATCTGACTGTCACAAATGCTTTTACAGCCAGTCATTCTCCCGCGCTCCCAGTCTTTTCTCCCGCAAAACCGCAAACAGAAGCGTCCTTTCAGGACTAAGTGCAGCTGCCGGCTCCGCGATACCGTATACCGGAGGAAAGCTTACTTCCGGCATGGATCCGGTCATAAAAAAGCCGGAAAATAGTGACAAAAAACCATGGCTCCTGCAAAGCAGACAGCCATGGTTCCATTCACCATCTTCCGGCATCATACAAAGACTGCCGATAAACTTAATCTACTCTATCCGCGGGAGGCAATTTCACAATATGAATATATCCTGTTCCGTTCCATAATTTGTTGGTCATGATCTTCTGCCTCCTTTCCTCTAAATTTTCTGACCCTTATACAGTATAAGCATAATGGGAAAAAAAGTCAACCACTTTTTTCGATTTTGCGATCTTATATTTCCTTCTCCTGCCTTTGCCGCAGCCGCCTCATCAGGCCCAGATAGCTGGGCACCAGAATCAGGTCAGCCCCCAGCCAGGCCAGAATTTCCGCATACATAATACCGTTCTCCCCGAAGAAATATGGCAGAAGCAGCGCGGAGCCGGTGCGCATGACAAATTCCGCCACGCCGGACACCATGGGCAGGATCGTATTTCCAAGCCCCTGGATACAGCTCCGTGTAATATGCAGCAGATACAGTACGGGAAGGCAGAAAGCCATAATGGCCAGATAATGATAGGCAATTTCCAGGGCCTGCACGCTTCCGGCCGCGTCCGCAGGCATAAACCATGCCAGAATCTGCCTTCCGAAGCCCAGCATAATACCCGCAATCAGCAGGGAGGTTCCTGTGGCGATGACCAGACCGGCCCGTGTTCCCTGGGAGATTCTGCGTATTTTGCCCGCCCCGAGATTCTGTCCGGCGTAAGTCACCATGGCGTATCCGTAGGAAGTGGCGGCCACTTCCAGAAGCCCGTAAAGCTTGTTGGTGGCGGTCATGCCGGCGATGAAAATCACACCGAATCCGTTGACGATGGTCTGTACAATCATCCCGCCCACCGAAATCACCGTATTCTGGAATGCCATGGGCAGTCCCAGCTTCATAAGCGTGCCCCACAGCGGCCATTTGGGATTCCAGTCATTCCGTGTGAGGTGAATCAGGGGAATCCTGCAGATATGCCGGATGCAGTAAACTGCCGACAGGCACTGTGCAATCAGCGTGGCTGCCGCGGCACCCTGCACGCCCCAGTCAAATCCCATGACAAATACGAAATCCAGCAAAATATTGGTCAGTGAAGCAATCACCATTGCCACCAAAGGCGTTTTCCCGTTTCCCAGGGCCCGGAGAATGGCGGCCGCAAGATTGTATGCCATCACTATGGGCAGTCCGGCGAACAGAATTCTCAGGTACGCCATGGAAACAGGCTGTATTTCTTCAGGTGTTTTCAGCAAAGATATGGCGGTGCCGGCCAGGGCCTCGCTGGCAAAAGTCAGGCATATGGCGCAGAGTGAAGCCAGCAGAATGGAATTTGCAATGACCTGGCGCAGTTTTCCATGTTCGCCTGCGCCGAATTTCTGCGCCATCAATATGGAAAACCCCTGGGCAAATCCCTGCGTCACCCCCAGGGTCAGCCAGTTCAGCCAGTCCACTGCCCCCAGGGCCGCCAGGGCATCCACTCCCAGGACTTTCCCCACCACGGCCGTATCCACCACCGTGTACATCTGCTGGAAAATATTTCCCGCCATAAGCGGAAGGGAAAACAGAATCAGTATTCTCCAGGGATTCCCTTCCGTCTGGACATTTGTCTTTTGTTCCATCGCTTTCCTCTGTCCGACTCCTGCATTTAGCGCCAGGGCAAATCCGACACTTCCAGTTTTTTATCCCGCAGCATCAGTTCCTTCACTGCCTGATCCGCGCTTTTTCCCGCAAAAAGCACCTCATTCACCTGCTCGATGATGGGCAGCTGTACCTGGTACTTCCGGGCAAGCTCCATTGCGGCTTTGGCGGAATGGACGCCCTCCACCACCATCTGTACCTGGGACATGGCTTCCTCGTAAGTTTTCCCCTGACCGATCAGAATCCCTGCACGGCGGTTTCTGGAATGCATACTGGCACAGGTCACAATCAGGTCTCCGATGCCGGTGAGACCGCAGAATGTCTCGAACTTCCCGCCCATGGCCGTTCCCAGTCTGGCAATCTCCGTGATTCCCCGGGTGATCAGCGCGGCCTTGGTATTGTCCCCGTACCCCAGGCCGTCGGCAATTCCCGCCGCAAGAGCCACCACATTTTTCAGGGCTCCCCCCAGTTCCATTCCCAGGATATCCGGGCTCACATAGACCCGGAACACCTCATTCATAA
Source organism: uncultured Acetatifactor sp. (assembly GCA_910577185.1). GTDB lineage: Bacteria > Bacillota > Clostridia > Lachnospirales > Lachnospiraceae > Acetatifactor. The sequence goes on along the minus strand of CAJTLR010000016.1, from coordinate 21,596 downwards.
ACAGATTCTGGATAAATTCCGCAGTGGATTTCGAGGCCGCCCCCACCACGATGGTGGTTGGCAGTCCGCGGCCCACTTCTTCCGCGTGGGAAGGGCCGGACATCACTGCCACGTCAGCCTGGGGAATTTCCTGCGCAATGATCTCGGAAAGGGTCATCAGTGTCCCTGTTTCGATTCCCTTGGCCACGTTTACGATTTTCTGGGCATCTGCCACATACGGGGCAAAACGCCCGGCAGTCTTCCTGGTGTAGGAGCTGGCCACTGCCATGACCAGCAGGTCCTTTCCCTGCGCCGCCTCTCTCTCGTCCATGGTGAAAACCGTATCTTCCGGCAGCTTTACCCCCGGCAGCATCCTGTGTTCATGCTCCTCTTCCAGCATCTGGATTTCCGCTTCCAATGCCGACCAGACCGTTATCTTATGTCCGTTCTTTCGTAACAGCACCGCAAGGGCAATGCCCCAGCTTCCTCCGCCTATGATACTGATTTCTGCCATAACGCCTCTTTTCCGCAGTTGTTTTCCTGCCTGAATATTCTGTTTTATTTCCCGTCGCTTTTTTCCTGACCGTCTGTTTCCACATCCACCTTATTTTTTTTGGTCAGATATGTCTTCCTTTCATTTCCATGAATCAGCCGGACAATGTTTTCCTTATGTTTCCAGTAGGCCAGCGCCGCCAGCAGCAGGGCCAGGACATAGAGTTCTGTCAGCTGTGCCTGGGTCATCCCGGCAAATACGCCCAGCTGCCCGCAGATCACCATCTCCACCACAAAGCCCAGGTACACTAATAGAGAACCCAGCGAAACCAGATGGGTGGTGAAGAAAATACCGAAAAACACTGCCACACCCATGACGATAAAATATGGATGGAAGGACAGAATCAGACCGGCCGTGGCGGCAATTCCCTTTCCTCCCCTGAAATTCATGTAAAAAGGGAAATTATGTCCCAGAATCGCTCCTGCCCCGGTATAAAGTGACAGCAGATAGATCATGTCCGGGTGACTCTGCCCGAAAATCAGTCTTGACACCCACACTGCCGCCATACATTTCAGGCAGTCCCCGGCCAGCACGATAAGCCCCGCCCTGGTGCCCAGCACGCGCAGGGCATTGGTGGTTCCCGCATTGCCGCTGCCGTACTGCCTGATATCAATCCCATGTGCCTTTCCGTAAAAATAAGAAGTCTGAAACAAACCGAACGCATAACCGATGACTAAACAGATAATCCTTTCCATAGACCCTATTGCTCCTTTTCATTTCTTTCCCTGATAATGAACCGCAGGGGCGTTCCACGAAAGCCGAAAGTTTCCCGGATCTGATTTTCGATATATCTTGTGTAAGAAAAATGCATCAATTCCTTATTGTTCACAAAAATCACAAAGGTGGGCGGTTTTACGGACACCTGGGTGATATAGTACAGCCGCAGGCGCTTACCCTTGTCAGAGGGCGGCTGCTGCAGGGCCACCGCCTCTGCCATAATCTCGTTCAGCACCCCTGTGGCTATCCGCATGGCATGGTTTTCGCTGACCATGTCGATGGTGTCAAACAGCTTGTGAAGCCGCTGTCCCGTCAGGGCCGAGATAAAAAGGATCTCCGCATAGGGCATGTAGGAAAGCACATTCCGGATTCTTTCCGTCACCTCATAGATGGTCTTGTCATTTTTTTCCACCGCATCCCATTTGTTCACGGCGATAATGACGGCCTTGCCCCGCTCATGGGCGATCCCGGCAATCTTCGCATCCTGCTCGCTGACGCCATCCACGGCATCGATGACCAGAACCACAATGTCCGACCGTTCCACCGCACTGACCGCACGGAAAATCATATACCGCTCCAGATCTTCCTTGATTTTATTCTTCCTGCGCAGTCCTGCCGTGTCGATGAAAACATATTCTTTTCCGTTGTGGGTCACTTCCGTGTCCACGGCGTCCCGGGTAGTTCCCGCAATATCGGATACAATCAGACGTTCTTCCCCCAGCAGCCTGTTGATCAGGGAAGATTTCCCCACATTGGGCTTTCCCACAATGGCAATCCTGGGCCGGTCGTCCTCTTCCCCTTCCCCGCTGTCTTTGTGAAAATAGGACACCACTTCTTCCAGCATGTCCCCCAGTCCCAGCTTGTTGGCCGCGGAAACGGCATGGGGCTCCCCTATGCCCAGATTATAGAATTCATATACATCCGCCATATACTTTTCAAAGCTGTCCACCTTGTTGACCACCAGTACCACCGGTTTATGGGAACGCCTGAGCATATCCGCAACCTTGGCGTCCGAGTCCACAAGTCCGTCCTTTACGTCCACCAGAAAAATAATCACGTCTGCCGTGTCAATGGCAATCTGGGCCTGGGCCCTCATCTGGGATAATATCACATCCTGGCTGTCCGGTTCGATTCCGCCTGTATCTATCAGGGTAAAAGCATGATTCAGCCAGTTCACGTCCGTGTAAATTCTGTCCCGGGTAATGCCGGGAGTATCCTGTACAATGGAGATCCTCTGTCCCGCCAGGGCGTTGAACAAAGTGGATTTTCCCACATTGGGCCTGCCAACCACTGCCACAATCGGTTTTGTATTTCTTTTTCCCATTTCCTGCTCCTATTCTTTGATTCCGGTTCCGCATTTTGTGCCAAGTCCACAATGGGAAACCGCCGGGCACATCCGGTCAGTTACTGCTGTCCAGAATCGCATCCACAAACTCTTTTCCGCTTGATTTTACAATATTAATCGGCACTTGTAAAGCTTTTTCCAAATCTCCCGCCCTCATATCATCCAGAAATACGTCTTCCCCGCTGCGAAACATGTTTTCCGGCAGAAGCAGGCATCTGCCCAGGGGTTTTCCCTGAAGCTGCGCCAGCAGGTCCTGGCCCGTGAGCAGGCCGGAAACCGTGATCCGCTCCCCGAAAAAGAAGTTGGTGACGGGATACACATGGATCAAAAGCCCCGGCCAGGCTTCCATCATCTGCCCGGCCATCTTCCGGATACAGGGGTATGCCAGAAGGCCTGTGGCAAGAGAAATCTCTCCCCTGGGGGAACTATCCGGAATTTCGCCCAATTTCAGGTGTTTTTTCATTTCTTCCTCAAATTCACAAAGCAGAAGCCGCAGCATGCCCACCCCGTTCTCCAGCTGCAGGTAGCCGTCATAGCGCGCCTCCTCCGGCACTTCCCTGTCTGCCATAAGATACCATTCGTCACTGGCATGCACGAAATGGGTGCCGTAATTTTCAAAACATTCCCGCTGGTATTTTTCGATCAGGTCAATGACCATGGCTGCATCTTCTTTTGTGAAAGGCTCCAGCGGATACAATCCTTCCCTGTATTTTGACAGGCCCACCGGCACCACCGAGACGCTTTCCAGAACGGGAATATACTTCATCAGTTCCCGGATGCTGTATTCCAGCTCCCCGCCGTCGTTGACGCCTTTGCACAGCACAATCTGTCCGTTCATGCGGATATCTGCCTGAAACAGCATGTCCGCCTTTTTCAGCGCCTCTCCCGCGAAACGGTTGTTCAGCATCCGGCAGCGCAGGGCGGGATTCATGGTATGGAAGGAAATATTAATGGGTGACAGGCGGTAGCGGCAGATTCTTTCGATGTCATGGTCCGACATATTGGTCAGTGTCACATAATTTCCCTGGAGAAAGGACAGTCTGGAATCGTCATCCTTAAAATAAAGGGTCTCCCGCATTCCCGGGGGCATCTGATCTATAAAGCAGAAGATACATTTGTTTCTGCAGCTTCTGTATTCGTCCATAAGACCGTTTTCAAACTCTATTCCAAGATCCTCGTCAAATTCCTTCTCCACCTCCAGAAGCCACTGTTCCCCATCCGGCTTCTCCACCACAACTTCAATATAGGTATCTTGTACCAGAAACTGGTAATCGAAAATATCTTCTATTTCCGTACCGGCCACGGAAACCAGCCTGTCTCCAGCCGCAATCTCCAGTTCTTCCGCAATGCTGCCGGGAAGAACCCTTTTTATGACATGTTGTTTTTTCTGCATTTTTACCTGTTTTCCTTTCCGCCGGGCCCCGTTTCCCGGGGTTTTGCAGGACTTCTGCGGGCCGTGGCGCATCTTCCTGCTTTGTACCCGTTCCTGTGACATTTCAGGGTTTTGGCTGATTGGCCGCCCGGAAATAATGACCAGTTCCTATATCGCAAGAAATTTCTTGACGAGTCTCTTACATAATGATATAAAATAATTAAAAGGTGCATTTCTTTGTGCCGTATCGGATGACAGGATCCGCAGAACAGTTCCTGTCATATGCATTTTTACATACGGAGGACATCATGCCTAATTTACGAGAGTTGGAAAATGCCATGCCAGTGGCGCCCCTGAAAATTGCCGCACTGCCGTCTGCCCGGATCATGGGACAGAGAATTAATGATTTCCTTGTGGAATTCCGCAAAACCATTCACAATGACAAAGTAAAAACCGACCCGGCCTTTCAGGGCTACAGTGAGCAAAATTACCTGGCAGCAGCCGAAACCCTCCGTTTTGGCAGCGGGGAGGGCAAAGCTGTCTTCCAGGAGTCTGTCCGCGGAAAGGATCTCTTCCTGCTGACCGATATCTGCAATCACAGTATTACCTACCATATGTTCGGCCATGAGAACCACATGTCCCCTGACGACCATTATCAGGACCTGAAGCGTGTGATTATGGCCTGCAACGGCAAGGCCCACAGGATCAATGTCATTATGCCATTTCTCTATGAGGGCAGGCAGCACAAGCGAAACGGCAGGGAATCACTGGACTGCGCCTTTGCGCTCCGTGAACTGCGGGACATGGGCGTCAGCAATTTCATCACTTTCGACGCGCATGACCCCAGGGTGCAGAATGCCATCCCCTTAAACGGTTTTGACAATTTTACAACTCCCTATGAGTTTATCAAAGTGCTCCTGCATTCCGAAAATGACCTGATCGTGGACAAGGACCATCTGACCGTCATCAGCCCGGACGAAGGGGCGCTGGACCGTGCCATCTACTTTGCCACGGTGCTGGGCGTGGACACGGGCATGTTCTACAAGCGGCGGGACTATTCCACCATAGTAGGGGGTAAGAATCCCATAGTGGCCCATGAGTTTCTGGGGGACAATATCGACGGCAAAGACGTGATTATCATCGATGATATCATCTCCTCCGGGCAGAGTATCCTGGACACCGCAAAACAGCTGAAGAAAAGGAACGCCCGGCGGGTTTTCCTCTGCTGCACCTTCGGCCTGTTCACCGATGGACTGGCCGGTTTTGACAAGGCCTACGAAAAGGGCTGCTTTGACAAAGTGGTGACCACCAACCTGGCCTGGCTGCCCCCGGAACTTTACCACAGACCTTATTTCCTGGAGGCAGACATGAGTAAATTCGTGGCTTCCCTGATTGATTTTATGAATCATGACGTCTCCCTGACCAACACCCTGGCCACCGCGGACAAAATCCACAATATTCTGGAGGCCTACGACGGCAGGATACATTAAACCGGGACGGCCCTGCCGGGCAGGGCGCCTCCCCCCTTCTCTTTCAGATTTTCGGCTTACCGGTCATCTGTTCCCTCACGGGCCGGCTCCTCCGGTAAGCCTTCTGCTTCCTCACTGTATTCCGAAAAGCTCAAAACGGTTTTAAATAAATCCCCGTCCAGGAAAATCTCGAAAGTTCCCCCCTGAACCTGTACCAGGCTTTTGGCTATATAGAGTCCCAGGCCGCTTCCTTCCGTGGTTCTGGAAGTATCCCCCCGGAAGAAACGCTCCGTCAGGTCTTCCGATTTCACATGCATCTGCTGTCTGGAAATATTTTTCACGGACAGCCGGACCTGATCCTGCCACTTTGCCATGTCGATATAAACCCTGGTTCCCTCCATGGCATACTTGCACACATTGTTGAACAGATTTTCCACCACACGCCACATTCTGCTGCTGTCCGCATAAATATACGCCGTCAGGTCGCTTTCCTCAAAAATCACCTGCAGGCCGCATTCCTCCATGCGTTCGGAAAACTCCCCGATGCCCTGGTTGACCAGTTCGGTCAGATTCAGTTTTTCTTTTTTCAGTTCAATATTGCCTGAGGAAATTTTGGAAGCCTCCACCAGGTCATCCGTCAGCTGCTTCAGCCGCTGGGATTTGCTGTCGAGAATCTCAATATATCCCCTGGCAGGTTCCTCCTCTATCTTCAGGCGTTTCAGCAGACCCACATAATTGATCAGCGATGTGAGGGGGGTCTTGATATCATGGGACACATTTGTGATCAGATCCGTTTTCAGCTGCTCGTCTTTCATACTTGTACTCACGGCCTTGCTGATGCCCTCGCCGATATTGTTTACCGCGTCCGCAAGCTCTTTGTTGGAACCGTGGAACGCGTCCGAATCCAGCTTAAAACCCACTTCCCCGTCCCGGATCTTCTTGATTCCCTCCGTGATCTCCGTCTGTTCCGCGCTGCGCCTGAGCATCAGAATCCCCACAATGCCGTCCACCGCTGCCATCACTGCCAGAAGCAGCAGCATATACAGCTTCTGTTCCCGCAGGACATACGCTGCCACAATCCCCGCCAGATTCAGAAACAGAAACACATTGTAAGGCAGCAGGGTACTGATAATCGTATTTTTATGACGGAAAATGAATCTTGTGGAATTGCTCAGGCCCCTGCAGACAAAATGCAGGAAACTGTCGCTCCACAGATTGTTGGCCTTGATGCGGCGCACCAGGCTGTACCAGGCCAGGTCAAAGGCAATGCTCACATAGACGCCGTAAAGCGCGAACAGGCCATACCGGTATAGCCTGGTCAGCTGGATGCCCAGAAGCTGCGGATCTTCCCCGGCGCTCTGGGCGATTCCGATGAGAATCCGGTACCCGAACAGCCCCCCGTAGACCAGCCCCGCCGCGAACACAAACGCCAGCTCCGTCCAGATTCTGTCATGGCGGTTCAGATACCATATCTGTTCCCCGTTCTCGCTGACCGCGGCTCCGGCATTGACGGTCAGGTAAATTCCCAGCCCCACCCAGACCGCCGCCAGAAAGCCCATCAGGGCCATAATCCGGTTCATGTTGGGTACGATTTTCTGGTATACTTCATGGGCCGCATAGAAGGCATCCCCCACATTGTCATAATTGGAGTCCACACCCAGCCAGATATGAGTGGTATCGGGATAGGCATAGCGGTAAGTGCTGATATAGGCGTCAATTTCTTCCTCACTCAGGATGGTATTTCCCATAAACACCAGGTTTTCCGGATAATAAATCAGGTACCATCTGTATTCGTTGAAGGATTCCGTGACAAAATCATCCTCTGCCTCCATCAGGTCGGAACGGTTGGTATAGGTACAGATGCCATCGTCCGTCATCATGCGGACCATATACTTCACATTGCTGTTCTCTTCTTTATAGGCTTCGTTGCAGATCTGGTACCGCTGGTAATTCATGGTGATGTCATTTATGACAGCCACCGTGTTTTCCTGCAGCTGCATGTAATCGATCCAGTTGTCCGCATAATTTGTCAGAAGCCTTTCCCCGTCCGCGGTGGTATAGCGGCAGTTCAGCATGGGGACAAAAATCACCCAGCTGCCGTCATCTTCCCTGGACACATCCACATGATCCAGGTTTTTGGCCATGATATACGAAAAAACAAGGTCTTCCAGCTGTTCTTCCGTATATTCCGCCAGCTTGTCCGTCAGCGCCGCAAGTTCTTCCACGCTTTTCCCGAAACGCTCTTTTGTCAGTGACGCCTCTGGTTCCCCTGTCCCTTCCTCCTGGCCGGTCTCCTCCCCTGTCTGGTTTTCACCCTCCGGAATGTCGGTGACTTCCTCCACACGGTTAAAGTCGTCAAAAACCAGCTGTCCATATTCATCCAGTTTAAAATTCTCGGGATAAATGCAATAACCGAAATAATTGACGAAATCAGACATGCTTAAGAAACGGTTGGTATACTCCACGCCGTATCTGCCCCATTTGATGATATTGTCCAGTTCGTAGACAGCGGAGACCGAACAGCCCTTATCCGCCCCGATCTCGCCGGCGTAGGCCGTCACATCGATCTGTTTGGAAGGGTCAAATACACCGTTTGTCTCCAGCTGTCCTTTGATGGCTACCAGCTGCGTGATGTCCGACACCGCATTCCGGAACAGGTCATGGTAAATATCGGACTCCTCAAATTCCAGCCCCACATCCACGGGAAAAATTTTGTATACCTTTGTGCCATCGATGGAATTGACCGCCACATAGGAATTCAGCAGCAGCGCGGCCACCGCCAGCATGATGCCCGCGGCCAGGATATGCTGCACAAGCCCCAGGATAAGTCTTTTAAAAGTTGGTTTTTTCATATTCTTTCCAGTTCCGCAGTGTCTGTCCGGAACATGTTTTCACCGGCACTGCTTTATTACTGCTTGTCAATTTTATAACCCACGCCCCAGACTACCTTCAGGTACCTGGGCTCCCTGGGATTGATCTCTATTTTCTCGCGGATATGGCGGATATGCACCGCCACCGTGTTGTCCGCGCCTATGGCGTCCTCATTCCAGATGCTTTCATAAATCTGGTCAATGGAAAAGACCCTGCCCTGGTTTTTCATCAGCAGAAGCAGGATATTATATTCGATGGGGGTCATTTTCACCGGTTCCCCGTCCACCGTCACCTGTTTGGTATCGTCATTGATCACCAGGCCGCCCGCCTGGTACACCGATTTGTTCTCCGCATTCAGGCTGCCCAGCGAGGTATACCGGCGCAGATTGGACTTTACCCTGGCCACCAGCTCCAGGGGATTGAAAGGTTTCGTGATATAATCGTCGGCGCCGATGTTCAGGCCCAGAATCTTGTCCGTGTCCTCGGATTTTGCGGACAGCATGATTATGGGAATACTGCTGTATTCCCGGATTTTTAAGGTAGCCCGGATTCCGTCCAGTTTGGGCATCATCACGTCCATGACCAGCAGATGAATCTCCTCTTTCTTCAGCAGCTCCATGGCCTGGGCCCCGTCATATGCCTTGAAAATCTGATAGCCATCCTGATTCAGGTAAATTTCGATAGCGTCCACAATCTCTCTGTCATCATCGCACACCAGTATATTTGCCATATCTTTCCACTCCGTTTCCCTTTCTGCGCCGCGCCTGCCGCTTTTTTTAAACCTTGGGCACAAGCATCAAAAACGCCCCCAGATTGCCCCTTCTTCCCCCGCTTGCCCTGTGGGAAAAAAGATATCCACTGTTGTGGCAGGTGCAGATATCCGCCACGGAAATATGGGATTTTAAGATTCCCGCCTCTTCCAGGATCCTTTTATTGGCAAACCACAGATCCAGCTGGTATTTTGCGGATTCTTTTCCCGGTGTGACCACACCGCTTCCCGCCATGTTCCCAAACTGCCCCGCCACATCCCGGCCCACCTCATAGCAGTCCCGGCATATGGCGGGCCCTATGGCAGCATAGAGCTCCTCCGGCCGGCTGCCGAACTGTTCTCCCATGGCTTCGGTCATGCGTTTCCCCATTTTTCCCACGGTGCCCCGCCAGCCGGAATGGGCCAGGCCTATGGCCCTGTGTACCGGATCCACGAAATACAGCGGAACACAGTCCGCATAATAAGTAACCAGAGCCAGGCCGGGTTCGTCCGTGATCAGTCCATCCACATTTTCATAATCTCTTTCCCGGACAATACCCTTTCCCCGGTCCGCAGGCCCCACTCTGCGGATATTTGTGGTATGGGTCTGATGGGAGGCAGCCATATCCTCCGTCCGGCAGCCCAGAATGCCTGCAATCCTCTCATAATTTGCAAGTACGTCCCCGTGACTGTCCCCCCGGGTAAAGCTTAAGTTCATGGAAGAAAACTCCCCTTTGCTGACACCGCCCAGGCGGGTGGTAAACAAATGTTTCGCCACCCCCAGTTCCTCAAGCAGGGGAAATGTCAGGTATTCCAGTTCTGTCCCATCCTCCAGCGCCACCGCGTTCTGCCGCATAACAAGATCATTCTCATTTCTTCTCCTGACCTGAAACATACTACAATCCTTTCTTGCTTCTGTCCGGCGGCAATGTTAATATTCCGGCCGGAAACGGACTATTCTTAATTCTGCCTGTAAATATGTGGAAAAGCGTTCCTTATCCAGAAAATATCATTTCCCTGCATCCCTACCACATCATACCGCACATTGGTATCCTCCGGAAGCCGGCGCAGATATCTGTAATAATCCGCCGTCCGGCAGATTCTGGCCTGCTTGCGGAAATCCACCGCCTCCAGGGCATGGCCTTTTCCGGCGGTGCTTCTGTATTTTACTTCCACAAACACAAGAGAGCCCTCATGGAAGCCAATCAGGTCGATTTCCCCCTGCCTGCTCCTGAAATTGGTCTCCAGAATCCGCATTCCCTGTGAGGTTAAATATTCCGCCGCCTGCTTTTCCCGTTTTGTGCCCGTTGTGCGCTTGTTCAAATATCTTCCCTACCTCTTTATTTTGCCCTTTATTTTGTCCATGGAATCCACAAATACCAGTATTTCCGCCACAACTTCATATAATTCCGGCGGTATCATGTCCCCGATATCCAGACGAGACAGGGTATCTGCCAGTTTGTCGTCCTTGTGGATGGGCACATCGCTTTCCTGGGCTTTTTCGATAATTTTTTCTGCCAGAATCCCCCGCCCGCTGGCAATGACCCGGGGCGCCTCATCGGAAGGATCATATTCCAGGGCAATGGCCTGTTTTAATTTCTCTTCTTTTTTCCCGCTCATAATTTATCCCTTATTCTGACGATTTCCATTTGACTGCCGCGGCAGGTATTCCGAACCCGGAAAAACAATCAGGTCCGCACATCAAAGGCATAGTGTGAGAGCATGATGCCCTTTTCCTGGCGCAGGAGCGGCTCCAGCCCGCCCTTTGTGGCTTCCTCCGCATGTTCGTCCCTGCGCACCATGGCAAAGCTGCAGTCATATCCCCTTTTTTTCAGACGGTCCGTCAGAATGTCCATGTGCGCCGCCATAAAGTCTATCATTTCGTCATCCTGCAGATAAAATTTCGTGTTGACTTTGGCGTTTTTCATGACCACATACACATCCAGGGAGCCTAAGTATTCCATGTCCAGATGCAGCAGGGCGCTGACACCCGCTTCCGGGCTGGCCAGCTTCTTTTTGTTGGTATAGACATACAGATCCCCGTGGGCCTCCCTCTGCTGTAACTTCAGGGGAAGCTGCACATAGGCATACATCTGGTTGAGCTGCTGCAGAAAGTCAAGGTTCTGGGACATGGAGGATGCCGCCCTATAGGCGGAAGAATGATTCTGTCCGGCATTTTCCAGGGCTGTGGTGAGATTCCGCAGCTGTCTGTCCATGCGGTTGTACAGGTCTTCCACCTTTTCCCGGGATGCCACTTCCTCCGGGCGCAGGGTCCAGTTATTTTTCAGCTGGCGGCTGAACAGTTCCCGGAAACCGGCTCCCGAAAACAATTTATGCAGGCCGCGCATGGAAGCGGCGGAAAATTTCGCCTCCTCCGCCATGGTACTTAGGAAGGAAAAAAATGTGTCCGCACTCATCTTGCCCTGGGCAAACTGCAGAATCTGCGCCCGGGCGGCGGATGCCTCCGGGGCCGGCAGTCGCAGGGAATTCAGGAAGCTTTCCGCCTCCCTGGCCACACCAGCCCGCAGAAAATCGGGAATCACCTCCCGGGCTGGATTTTCCTGCACCTGCCCCGGGGCATTGCCGGCAGATTCCTGTCTTCCCCCGGGAATGTCCTGAACATCCTTTCCTTCCGGCAGGTTCCGCTCCGCTCCCGCCAGCTCCTCCGCCGCGTTGAGAATCAGGTTTGCCGGACCCGGCCCGGCAGTCTGCACTGCCCCTGTCTGGCTTTCCGCCCCGGGCTGGCCTTCCGCCCTGGGCTGACCTTCCGCCCATGAGCCGGGAAGGCTTTCTCCCCCGGTCCCCGGTACCGTCTGCCCCGCCTGCGCTTCCCCATTGCCGGACACAGTCCCGGCAGGGCCCGGCAGTCCGTTTTCTTCCCCGGAAAGACCCTGCCCTGCCCCTTCCCGCACCAGATCCAGCAGTTCCTGATACAGCTTTGCGGCGCCCTGCAGATTGCCTTCCTCCACCATGGAATCCAGCACTTCCGGCAGTCCCTCCAGGATGGTTTCCATGCCTCCCGTCAGCTGGTGACTGAGATTCCGGTAAGAAATCATCTGATTTATGTTTGCTTCGTTTACCGGCATCTGCAGCTTGTGGAGATGGATCACATCCACGATTTCCGCCTGGGGGAAATTGTTGATCTCCCTGAAAATCTGCTGCAGGTTCGTCTTGTTCACGGACATCCCCGCCGCCATCAGCTGTTGCGTCATCTGTACCGTGGAGCCGTTTACCGGCAGTCCCGCCATGTCCAGCGCCTTCAGCACATTCATGTCAGTGGCCACATTGGTAAACAAGGGGCTTAAGGTCAGGGCGCTGCCGTTGTTTTTTACCTCAAAGGTCATATTTTTCCCGATCTCAATATTCATGTTCCGGTCCACCCTGGCATTCAGCACCAGATCCTCGGAAAGCCTGATCTGCACCTCACTGCCGTTCCTGGCTATGATCTCGCCGCTTATGGTCTGGCCCGGCACAAGGGAACGAATCTGTCTGTTGATGCTTTCCATCTGGGCAGGCGTCATTTGTGTCTGGGAGGGATGCGAAGAAGTATCCGTGCGGACCTCTCCCGAAAAAAGTTGTGACAGCTTCATCCAAACTCTCCTTTCTACCCATGACTTGTTTTAACCCGGAATCATATTTTTCAGAAAACTTCTCCTGTGTATGGGGGATGGGCCGTGATTTTTCAAAGCTTCCACATGTCCTGCGCTTCCATAGCCCTTATTTCCCGAAAAACCATACTCCGGGTATAACTGGTCATATTGGAGCATCATTCTGTCCCTGGTCACTTTTGCAAGGATGCTTGCCGCCCCGATGGTGATGCTTTTCGCGTCTCCCTTGATAATCGGCACCTGGGGAATGGGGATACCGGGAATCGTCACCGCGTCGTTCAGCAAAATGTCCGGCCCGGGATTCAGGCCTGCCACCGCCTCCCGCATGGCCTCATAGGTGGCCTGCAGGATGTTGATTTCGTCAATCCGTTCCGGGGATGCGTAACCGACGCTCCAGCTGAGAGCCTGTTCCAGAATGATATCATAAAGTTCCTCTCTCTTTTTTTCGGACAGTTGCTTGGAATCATTTATATATAAAATACGACAGTCTCTGGGCAGAATCACTGCCCCCGCAACCACCGGCCCGGCCAGGGGACCTCTTCCCGCTTCGTCCACCCCGCAGATATAATCATAATTCCCGTACTGTCTCTCATAGACCCGGAGTCCCTCGATTCTCAGCTTTTCCTGTTCCAGGGCAGCAAGCCTTCTGGAAGCCGTCTCCGCCAGCTTTCTCACCCCGGCCCGTTCATCCGCCGAATAGGTATTTATAAATTCAGGCAGCTCCTGCACCGTTGCTGCCTGAAGAATTTTCTTTATCTCTGTTGTGCTTTTCATATCATTCATATCCGCCGTTTCTTTTCCGGAACCCTTATGCAAACCTCCGCACCTGCCCCGGCTTCCGCTCACTGATGCTTCAGGACCCCCAGCTTATTCAGGGGCCAGATCCGCACCCAGGCCCTGCCCACGATATCCTTTCTCTTTATGTTTCCCACCACCGGCGACCGGCTGTCCATGCTGTTGTTGCGGTTATCCCCCAGCACGAAATATTCGTCCTCTCCCAGCACAACTGGCTTTGTGGCCCTGCCCACCTTATCCGGGCTGATAATCTCCCTGCCGTAATTTTCGGGAAGAATCTCATCGTTTATGTAGATATTTCCCTCCAGGTCAATCCGGACAGTCTCCCCCGGAAGCCCGATAATCCTCTTGATGTAATAAGTATTCACCTCATATTGAGGCGGAAAAACGATAATATCATAACGCTGGGGTTCCCGGAACCGGTATGTAATCTTATCCACAAGCAGATTATCGCCATCAGACAGCATGGGTTCCATGGAGGAGCCATCCACCGCCGTCCTCTGTCCCACAAAAGTAATCACCAGCCATGTGAGGCACAAGACGCCCAGCACGTAAGCCAGGGTACTTATGATTTCTTTCATTACCTTGTTCATATTTCCGATCTCCTATTCTGCTCTTTTCTCCTTGTCTGCCTGTCCGGAATCCACCCTTTCCAAAATCCGGCCCGTCTCCCGAAACGGAATCTGACGCCCCTCATTTATCCGGAACCCCGGCCCGTTTGTCTTCCGGGTATCGTTTTTCCCGGTTTTTCCCGCCGGAGAACTTATTTCCCCACAGGCGCCCTCTCCAGGGTCATCCTGCCCAGCCGGCCGCTTCTGAAATCATCCGTCAGGATAGCCGCTGCTTTTTTCAGGTCCGGCTGGCCTCCCTTCAGAAAACAGAACCGGCTTCCCGCGATTTCCTCCAGCGTCCCGGGGGCGGTCTCCTTCCGCGCAATGCCGTAACGGCTTTCCACAACCCCGGGATACAGCTCTCCCACACAGTCCAGCAGGTCGCAGGCAAGTTCTTCCCCGATAATGATATCGTCATTGATGGAACCGATGAAAGCCAGGTACATGCCCACCCTGTTATCCTCAAACTTAGGCCACAGAATACCGGGCGTGTCCAGCAGTTCCAGCGTTTTACTCAGGCGGATCCACTGCTTTCCCTTGGTGACACCCGGCTTGTTCCCGGTTTTTGTGCACGCCCTGCCCGTAAAGGAATTGATAAAAGTAGATTTTCCCACATTGGGAATTCCCACCACCATGGCCCTGACCGGGCGGTTTACGATTCCCCTTTTCCGGTCCCGCTCCAGCTTCTGTGCGCAGGCAGCCCGCACCAGAGGACTGATGTCCCTGACCCCGGCCCCCGTCCTGGAATTGACTTCCAGCACATGGACGCCGCTCTCCTGGAAATAGCGGATCCATTGCTGATTGCAGTCCGCGTCCGCCAGATCCGATTTATTCAGCAGCACAATCCTGGACTTGCCCTTCCCCAGTTCGTCAATGTCAGGATTGCGGCTGGCAAGCGGAATCCGGGCATCTACCAGTTCTATGATCAGGTCAATGAGTTTTATATTTTCCTCCATCATACGCTTTGCTTTCGTCATATGACCGGGATACCATTGATAATTCATCTCTATTTCACAAATCCCATGCCCTCTTCTTCGCAGGGGGCGCGGAACCATACCTTTCCTAGCATATCTATTTCTTTTACCGGCCCGATATTGGCGGAACGGCTGTCCTCACTGTTGCCGGGATTATCCCCGATACAGAAGTATTCCCCGTTTTCCAGCACGAACTCATTGGCGGCAATCCCCGCGTCCGCCAGCTTCTCGCTGACCCACGGGCTCTCTTCCCCATTCACATACAGAATCCCGCCCAGAATCACCACCCGGTCTCCCGGCACTGCCACCACTCTTTTTACATAGTAATGGGTGTTCTCATTCCCATTTGGCAGGAAGACTACCACATCTCCCTTTTTGGGCGAGGAGATCAGGTAAATGAAGGAATTGATAAAAATCTTCTGTCCGTTGTACAATGTGGGCTCCATGGAGACTCCCACCACGCTGGTAGTCACACCCAGATAGAGATTCAGCACCACGGCAATAAACACGGCCGCAATCACGCCGAAAATCCAGCTGAAAATCTCCCGCACATGTACGGAGCTTATTTTCTTTTTTCTTTTATAAAAACTCAGACCCTTGTTTTTTGCCATTTACATTGTACCATAATTATGCGCGCATCAGCGCACATGGAATCAGCAGTTGACACAATGTCCTTCTGTGTCAACCTTGTACCATAACCACTGTTTTTTACCGGGCAGGGGAATGTCCTTCTCCTTTACTTGCCGCGCGCCCATAGCCTTTGCCTACATTCTTCCCCTGGGTGACCGTGTTCATACTGCCCAAGCAACAAGGTTCCATCTGCGCCCCTGTGCAATCCAGTAGGGGAATGCTCTTCTCCCCTGCGCATAAACAGAAAAGGACAACTACACGAGTAATTGCCCTTTTGCCTGCTTACCTTGCTACGGCTTCCTTCACCTTCGCCCTCTTGCCCACACGTCCTCTCAGGTAGTTCAGCTTGGCACGTCTTACCTTACCTCTTCTGACTACTTCGATCTTTTCCACATTGGGGGAATGTACAGGCCAGGTCTTCTCAACACCGATACCATTGGAACTCTTTCTCACCGTGAAAGTCTCGCGGCTGCTTCCGCCCTGACGCTTCAGCACGATACCCTCAAATACCTGGATTCTCTCGCGGTTTCCCTCTTTGATCTTGGCATGTACCCTCACGGTGTCGCCCACGTTAAATTCATCGACTTTTTCTTTTAACTGTTCTTTCTCGATTTCTCTGATGATGTCACTCATAATGAGCCTCCTTTATAAAATGGATGTTCTTAATACAAACCGGGAATGCCGGTTTTGTGTAACAGAGGACCATCTCTTTTCACAACATTAAAATTTTAGCATATTCCCATATCATTTGCAAGCACTTTTTTCCAGCCAGAAAAATGTTTTTTTCGCCTGGATGAATCCCAGCTTTTCCTGCAGCCTCAGGGAAAGTTCGTTCCGGTCTTCCACGTACACAAAAGGAGTCCTGCCCTTTTCCAGAATCCGGTTTACCCCGAAGGCCTCCAGGGATGCCCCGATTCCCCTGCCCCGGTAAGCCTCCTCCACAAAAAGCATTCCCAGGCTTCCCTCACTGTGAATGCCGATAAAGCCTGCCGGCCTGCCTTCCGCAAAAGCGCCGTACATGTCCCCTGCCAGAATCCGTTCTCTCACATATTCTGCCCACTCGGCGTCCTCACCGTGATAATGTGCACAGATATACGGAAAATACTCCATGGACACGGACCTGATATCCTTGTATTTTACGGGGAGCGTCTCTTTCCGGGTATAAAGCAGCTGTCTGCACCGGCTGGAGATCCGGTATCCCCTTTCCTGCAGGATTTCCGTCAGAAATTCTTCCGAAACCACTGCCAGCCCGGTTTCTTCCGGAATCATGTCCGCAAGTTTTTCACCGGAAACAAGGTCCCGGGCATTGATCATGCACAAGCGGCTGGCCCTGTCATATACAAGCAGCCGGTCTTCTTTTGCATAAAGAATTTCACCTTTTCCGCTGGAAAGGCTCTCCATAATGTGTATGTTATTTCGTTTTTCTTTTGACAGCATTTTAATGACCTGTTGTTTTTCCCGGTATTTTCCGTAAAGGTCAGGGCGCCTTGCGGCAGTCCTGGCTTCCGACTGTTCCAGCCGCCATTCTTCCACTTTTCTGTGGTCCCCGGAAAGAAGCACTCCGGGCACCGGCACGCCCTCCCAGACCTCCGGCCGGGAGTACTGCGGATACTCCAGCAGGTCATTGTGAAAGCTTTCCTCCTCCGGGGATGCCTGATTTCCAAGCACCCCGGGAATCAGCCTGGCAATGGCATCTATCATGACCATGGCCGGCAGCTCCCCTCCTGTAAGAATATAGTCCCCTATGGAAAAGGAATCCGTGACCACCTTTTCCAGCACCCTCTCGTCAATGCCTTCATAATGGCCGCACAGAAAGACCAGTTCCCTTTCCCGGGACAGTTCCCGTGCTGTCTTCTGGGTAAAAGGCACCCCCTGGGGCGTCACGTAGATGGTTCGGATGTTTCGTCCGCCGGTGACACTTTTCCAGGCATCAAAAACAGGCTGTGCCTGCATCAGCATCCCGGCGCCGCCCCCATAGGGATAATCATCCACCTTTCCGTGTTTATCCGCGGTGTAATCCCTGATATTGACGGCATTCAGGGAAATAATTTTCTTTTCTGCCGCCCTGCCGGTGACACCGGTCAGCAGTCCTCCTGTAACCATGTGGGGAAACAGTGTCAGCACATGGAATTTCATCTCCGTGGTCATGACTCGTCCAACAATCCTTCCAGAATGTGTATTCTGATAAAGCCGCCTTCCACATTCACCTCCAGGACGCACTGTTTGATGGCAGGCAGAAGAAATTCCCTCCCATCGTTCAGTCCGATGACATACACGTCATTTGCCCCGGTTTCCAGTACACTTTTCAGTGTCCCCAGAGGTGTTCCGTCTTCGTCCTGTACAGACAGTCCCACCAGGTCAGCTATAAAATATTCGTCCCGTCCCAGACGCACCGCCTCGCTCCTGGGCACCATAAGGGAACATTTGCGGTACTTCTGGGCTTCTTCTACGCTGTCAATGCCCTTAAACTTCAATACCGGAAATTGTTTTACAAACTTCACATTTTCTATTTCCAGCGCTGTACCGGTTTCCGTCAGCACTTTTTTCAGACGTTTGAAACGCCTGACGTCATCCGTCGTGGGATATACCTTTACTTCCCCGCCCAGACCGTGGGCGGAAGTGATGATGCCCACCTGAAAAAAATCTTCCATATCGTTCTCCCAAGTCCCTTGCTTCCGGCACAAATCTGTCCCTGCACCAAAGGTAAAATAGCGTCAAAATGCTGCCATTTCCCGCGTCGGCAGGCCCATGTCCCAAAGAACAAAACAGGGAAGGAAACCGCATCTGCCAAAAGTCCCTCCCCATTCGTTTTACCCTATAATTTCCACATCCACGTTTTTCTTTTCCCTGGATGCCGCTGCCTTCACCACAGAACGGATTGCCTTGGCAATCCTGCCCTGTTTTCCGATCACTTTACCCATGTCGGACGCAGCTACATGGAGTTCAAGAACCGTACTCCTGCTTTCTTCTTTTTCCGTCACCACAACCTCATCCGGATTGTCCACCAGGGATTTTGCGATAACCTCCACCAATTCTTTCATAAGCCACCTCCCAGGGTCAGAATTATTTCTCAATACCTGCGGCCTTGAAAAGCTTATTTACCACATCTGTGGGCTGTGCCCCGTTCGCCAGCCACTTCTTGGCCAGTTCCTCATTGATCTTGAAAGTGCTGGGCTCCGTGCTGGGATCATAGGTGCCGATCTCCTCGATAAACTTTCCATCTCTGGGGGAACGGGAATCAGCTACAATGATTCTATAAAAAGGCGCTTTCTTCTGTCCCATTCTTCTCAATCTGATCTTTACTGCCATTTTTTTACCTCTTTCTGCCGTACCGGCTCTTTGTGTAATTTTGTTTTATATGAACAGGAAAGAGTTATCCTTCCTGTTTCAGGCTTTCATCATAACCGGGCACACACCCCGCTCCCTTGTCTGCTCAGAACGGGAATCTGCCGCCTCCCATTCCCGGGAAACCTCCGAATTTTCCCCTGCCCTTTTTGCCGCCTCCGAATTGCTTCATCAGCTTCTGGCTCTGTTCAAACTGTTTGATAAACCGGTTTACAACAGCAATGTCCACACCTGCGCCCTTTGCGATCCGGTGTTTTCTACGGGGATTTAAAATTTTCGGATTCTTCCGTTCTTCCTTTGTCATGGAAAGGACTATGGCTTCCATGTGCTTCAGCTGTTTTTCGTCCACCATGGATTCCAGGTCAGCCCCCTTCAGCCCCATTCCGGGCAGCATGCCCAAAATGCTGGACAAGCCGCCCATATTGCGCATCTGCCTCATGCTTTCCAGATAGTCCTCGAAATCGAACTTTCCTTTCTTCATGCGGCCTGCCATCTCACGGCTCTTGTCTTCGTCTATGTCAATGCTCTCCTGGGCTTTTTCAATCAGGGAAAGCACATCCCCCATGCCCAGGATTCTGTTTGCCATACGGTCGGGATAGAACTGCTCCATGTCGGAAAGCTTCTCTCCCATGCTCACATAGAGAATGGGCTTACCCGTAACCGCCTTGACGGAAAGGGCCGCGCCGCCCCTGGTATCGCCGTCCATCTTGGAGAGCACCACTCCGTCAATTCCCACTTTTTCGTCAAATTCCTTGGCCACATTTACGGCATCCTGGCCGGTCATGGCATCCACTACCAGCAAGGTCTGGTGTACCGTGACACTGTCTTTGATCTCCTGCAGCTCCGTCATCATGTCTTCGTCTATGTGCAGACGGCCTGCCGTATCCAGGATCACCACATTATGCCCGTTTTTCTCCGCGTGGTGGATGGCTTCTGCCGCAATTTCCGTGGGTCTGTGGTCCGTCCCCATGGAAAATACATCCACTTCCTGCTTCTTCCCGTTGATCTGCAGCTGTTCAATGGCGGCGGGACGGTAAATGTCGCAGGCGACGAGGAGGGACTTCTTTCCTTTTAATTTCAGCCTGCCTGCAATCTTGGCCGTGGCGGTGGTCTTACCTGCACCCTGAAGGCCTGCCATCATAATCACCGTGATGGACTTGCCGGGCTGCATGGCGATCTCCGTGGTCTCGCTCCCCATAAGGGCGATCATTTCCTCGTTGACAATTTTGATGACCATCTGCCCCGGATTCAGGCCATTCATCACATCCTGGCCAATGGCGCGTTCCTCCACCGTCTTTACAAACTGTTTGACCACCTTGAAGTTTACATCGGCCTCCAGAAGCGCCATCCGCACTTCTTTCAGCGCGGTTTTCACATCCTCTTCGGTCAGACGGCCCTTGCTTCTCAAATTTTTAAATACATTCTGCAGTTTTTCTGTTAAACTTTCAAATGCCACCTGTGACTCCTTATGATACCGTTATTCTGCCAACACTGCCGTCAAAACCGCCGCTGTCCTGCCTGCCCCTTCCGGGGCTTACAGTTCCTCCAGAAGTTTACGGGACAGCTTCCGGATCTCCTGCAGCGGCTCCTGCAAATCCGCAGCCTCCCCCGCTGCAAGCGTCAGCCTCTCAATCTCGGCGATGGTTTTTCTCGCCTTGGCAAAACGCTCCACCAGATGAAGCTTGCTCTCATATTCCTGAAGAATCCGGTCACAGCGCCTGATCAGGTCATGCACTCCCTGCCGGCTGATTCCCTGTTCCTGGGCAATCTCTCCCAGCGACAGGTCATTGTACAGCGCGTCCTCATAAACGCGGCGCTGATGTTCTGTCAGCAGTTCCCCGTAAAAATCAAATAACATTGTCTGTTCATATATCTTATCCATAACCTTACCAACCTCGTGTATTTTACTACAGAAAATACAGGGTGTCAAGTATTTTTTCTTTACGAACTTTTGTTCGCGTTGTTTTATCTTGTGCTATCTTTGTTTATATCAATACTTCTGCCTATGTATAAATATTTATTTCATTTAGGCGAAATAAGTGTATAATAACAGTAAATCGGAATTTTCCGACAAAACAATAAGTCGAAAAGGATATGAAAAAAATGAAACCGAAATCTAAAAAGAAAAAGATTCTCTTTATTGTATTAGCTATCGTGGCTGTACTAATAATTGCTGGCGATTGGGTATTGTCTGTAATGGTGTATAACGAGAATTTTAACCAGCGATTTGAGAGCTATGAGCCGCTTATGCTCTACGTTGATGACTTTGACGGATTGCACCGCACGAAATATGAGTTTAGTTCCAACGGGGGGCAGAAACTGGCGGGATATATGTATAGTTCGGGAGAAAACCAGCGTGGTATCGTTGTAATGGCACATGGCTTTGGTGGAGGTGGACATAATTCTTATATGGATTGTGTGAATTATTTTGCCTGTCATGGATATTATGTTTTCTCCTATGACGCTACAGGAAATGATGAAAGCGAAGGTGAGGGAGTCGGAGGACTTCCACAGGGAGTAATAGACCTTGACTATGCAATTACATTTGTGGAAGAAAGCGGGAAATTCCCAAGTCTGCC
>CAJTLR010000015.1 GCA_910577185.1 uncultured Acetatifactor sp. | reverse complement strand
TACTTCCGTTTGAGGTCATTGGACTGTCGTCTCCTTCCTTTTCTTTTAGTATAACCTTATGCAATGAAAAATACAAATAGAAATTTAAGTTCGATACAATCTGGTATGTCAAAGAGTATTATATTGAGCAATTTATTGACAATTAATGACTATATTTTCTTTGGATAACTGACAGAATGTGATATACTTGTATAAAAGATATTTTTAGAAGGAAAATATTTGTTGGTTTCAAATTGAGGTGCAGGAATATGTCGATGGAAATATGGATGACAAAGGCAGGGATAGGAGACTGTATTTTAATAAGATGTGGTAAGCAGAAGAAAAAGGTAAATATTCTTATAGATTCCGGGCAAGGAGTATTTACGGAGGACTGGCAGGGAGGGGGAATCTTTAAAGGTGGATTTGATTAAATTGCCCCACCATGGGAGTAGCCATAATATAAGCGGTGAATTTTTGCGTACATTCCGGACAAATAGATATCTTATCAGTACGAAAGGGCATGAGAGATATAAACATCCAGGAAAGGGAGCATTAGCCCTAATTGCCTCTATACTTGATTCTGAAGAAACTGCAGAAATATATTGCAATTATAATTGGTGGAGAGAAAAAGAAAGCTTTTGGTAGGCAGAGAGAAGGGAAGGAAACTGGGATCAAAATTGTTGTGTCTTAAAAGGAAGAGATGGAAGATTGAGGTCTTTGAGCTTTTATCAGCTTGATACAGTTCCTATCAGAATTGATAATGATGTGTTGTTGGGCTCATAAAATTTTAGAAGGGGATTTTGAAGCATGGAAATACAGGATATGTGTAAATATGAAAAAGATATCAAAAAATATTCTGTACGTTTACACGACGCTGGTACATGTGAAAGTGGATCGGGTTTTGTGTTGGCGTATCAGGAGAGCAAATATATTTATATTTTTACGGCCTTGCATGTTGTACTTGGTATGTTTACTAAAGTAGGAGGTCAATGCTCTTTTTATTTGCAGACTCCCATAAATCAAGGTTTTAGCAATAAAAAATGAGGTTGTATTTGACACTACCATACAATAATTGGAGATAAAAAGTAAGGTTATGAGGAAAAACGGAGGGATCCTGTGAAACAACTCTTAGAGTGTACGGATATTTTAATCGTAGCGCCATTCTTTCTGGGGTATCTATGGGCAGCAGATAAGTTTTGTAAAAAATTTTTAGGAGCTTCCAAAATGAACTGCTCCTCGTCAAGTGGGAGTATCCCAAAGTTTGTGTAAACCTCCAAACTGATGTAAGATAAGATTACTCAGTTTGGAGGTTTTATTATGGCAAGAAAAAACGAAAGCCCACAAAAAGCAGCGATGAGAGAAATGATGCGCAGCTATCTCAAAGACAATGACATCAGCATTAAAAACGGAACAGATGTAAATGCCGTCATACGGGACATGATGTCCGTGATTCTGGAAGATGTACTGGATGAGGAACTCGGCTACTCAAAGTACGATTACCGGAACAAGGACACGGATAACAGCCACAACGGACATTCCCAAAAGACCATGCACACCAGCTATGGAGATATGGATGCTGCAATCCCGCGCGACCGGAACGGTGAGTATGAGCCCCGGCTCATTAAAAAATACCAGAATACCGTGACGCAGGACATGGAGGAAAAGATTCTTTCCATGTATGCAAAAGGCATGACAGCTGGGCAACCCTATCCACTTATTTTAAGTACCCGGAAGCTGTCAGGCGTCTGATTTACACGACTTATACCGACAAAAAAACTATACTGATGCTTTTCAGAAACCTGGTAGGATCCGGGACCGGCAGCCCTTTTTTATGCGCAGGGGCGCGTGAGGAAATTAGCAGCGAAAGCTGCAAGCGCCCTATCCCTGCTTATTCGCCCAATGGAATTTCCGGAAACGCATAATCTCCCGGTGCAAGGGTTCTTTCGGTGCCGTCCGGCAGGGCCAGGAGAGTTTCAGCAGGGACGGATATCCGGAAAGATACCGTGTTCCGGTCAGTCTGCCATGCCACCCGGATCAGCCCGGCCCGGCTTTGGTAGCTGCCTTCCACAGAACCCAGGCGTCTGTCCACATGGGGATGGATGCGGATTTTGGCGAAGCCCGGTTCCATGGGAGTGATGCCCAGGATGTAGCGATAGTAGAATTCCCCTACACTGCCGAATGCGTAATGGTTGAAAGACACCATATTGTCTCCGTTCATATTGCTTTCATTGACGGTGCCGTCAGGCCGCAGGGCATCCCATCTCTCCCAGGTGGTAGTAGCCTGGCAGTTCACCTGATAGAGCCAGCCCGGGCATTTTTCGTTCAGAAGCAGGTCAAAAGCCAGCCGCTCCTGACCGTTGTCAGCCAGCAGGGGAAGCAGATGCTGTGTGGCAAAAAATCCGGTCTGCATTCCTTCGGCCCGGAGTTTGCGGACAAGCCGTTCAAAGCAGGCATCCCGGAGACTGCCTTCGGACAATACCATTTGCAGGGCCATGATATAGGCTCCCTGGTAGTCGTCTTTCATGGAGCCATCTTTTTTGACGAAGGCCCGGACATAGGCGTTGGTGGTTTTTTCCAGCTGCTGCCGGTAGCGGGTTTCGTCCTGGGTTTTCCCCAGAAGCTTTGCCGTTTCGGAAAGGATACGCAGGTCATTGACGATGAAAGCGTTGGACACCGGTCCGTTGTGCATGGCCATGTATCTGACATCTTTGCCGGGAGCAAGCCAGTCTCCCAGGCTGGGGCCCATCCAGAGATCTTTTTTTCCCATAATGCCCCTGCCCATGTGACGTATCTCGCATTCCACATGTTTTTTCATACTTTCATACTGTTCCAGCAGATGTTTCATGGTGCCATACTGCCGCCACATCATCCAGGGCAGAATGGTCACCGCATTGCCCCAGCCCAGCATACTCATGAAGCCAACGCCCTCCGGCCCCCGTGCAGGCACCACAGGGGCAACATAGCCTTCCTTGTTGTCCAGCTGTGTGTAGCGAATGTCCCGCAGAAATTTGGCGAGGAAATCTTCCGAGTCATAATTGTATGCCCCGGTGAGGGCAAACACATGCCCATCCCCGGTGTAGCCCATTCGTTCGTCCCGCTGGGGACAGTCCGTGGGAACTTCCAGATAATTACTCCGCTGTCCCCACACCTGATTCCGGTAGAGCTGGGCCACTTTTTCATTTTCACAGGAAAAATACCCGGTGCGCTCCATCTGGCTGTGGATGACATAGGCGGTCAGCAGGCCTTCCTGGTATTCGACCCCGGACAGTTCTGCATAACGGAAGCCCATAAAGGTGAACCTGGGGCGGTATTTGGCAGTGTCATTTCCCTTGTGGTATATGATCCTGGCTTTTGCTTTCCGGAGATTGGCGGTATACAGAGTGCCATCCTGATTTAAAATTTCACCATGACGTAATTGCAATGTTTCACCGTGCATGTAAGCGGGATCGATCTCCACAAAACCGGCAAAATTCTGCCCGAAATCCAGAATGGTTACATCCCCCTGCCGGGAAACATTTTTGACACAGACCCTCTCCTGGATCCGGGTGTATACAATGCCATCCTCCAGGATTTCCGGCAGTCTGCCGGTATAGGGAACCGGTTTGTGATCTGTCAGTCCCAGGGCTTTGGCCTGATAAATTTCCCCATCATAAAATCCCGCGTAGGAATAGGGACTTTCCAGTATGGAAACCGTGCCATCACTGCTTTCATAAATACGGGTATTCTGACCGGTTTCCACTGTCAGAATCCAGGATACGGCAGAGTGTTCCCCGTAGACCTGACATTTGTTGTCAAAGGTGTAGCGGCCGCAATACCACCCCTGGCCCAGGTAAACGCGCAGCGTGTTTTCCCCTTCCTTCACCAGGCTGGTCAGGTCAAAGGTCTGTACCTGGAGCTGGCGATGGTAATAGGTATAGCCGGGGGCGAAAAGGATGTCGCCGATTTTCTGACCGTTCAGTTCCGCCTCGTATACGCCCAGTGCGGTGATGACCAAAGTGGCTTTGCGGACTGTCTGCACAGAAAATGTCTGTTGGAATACATCCACGGCGCCTTCCCGGAAGGGGCGGTCTGCCTGGATAAAACAAGTTCTCAATTTTTCGTACATAGGTTTCCTCTCTGTTCACTGAATTGTTCTTTGATAAAAGCCGCACTGAGCTGAAAGCTTCTGACCGGGCTTTTGTCTACCCAGTTCCGGTGGCTTTCCAGAATCACCGCATGGATTCCGGCAGCCTTTGCCTTTTGGGAAAGCTGCTGTAAGGGCATGGTGCCGGTGCCCGGTTCCATACTGTCACTTTTTAGGATGGGGGTCATGGCAGGGCCGGCGAGCCTGGTTCCCCGGTCATTGATATGCCACAGCTTCATTCTGGAACCCAGGGCATCCATCACGGACAGCGGATCCGCGCCGCATTCGGCACACCAATAACTGTCAAACTCAAAATTGACAACTTCGGGATCCGTTTCTTCCATTAAAAGACAGTAGGCATTTTGTTTCCCGGAAACTTTCACAAATTCGCAGTTGTGATTGTGGTAGAGCAGCGAAATCCCTTCCTTTTTCAGGTTTGTGCCGGCATTGTTCAGTCGTCCGGCCAGTTTTCTGACTTCTTCCGCATCCCCGTAGGGAAAGCGGTACATCCCTGTGATGACAATTTTGTCGGTGCCGAATTTCTGCGCCTCCCGGGCCACTGCCGCCGGATTCCGCTCCACGCTGCCCAGGTCCTGGTGGATGGAAACAACCTGCAGGCCGCTTTCCTTTACCAGCCGGGGCCAGTCCAGTTTTCCGCCATTGCCTACCGGCATTCCCGCGGCTTTTGTCATCATTTTCACAAGAAAACTGCTGGGATGAATCATGAATCCGCACAGTTCTATGCCGTCGTATCCGGCATCTTTCATTTTTTTCATGGTGTCTGTGGCCTGGGCCTGTGTATTCATCACGGTGCCCAGCATAAATTGCTGTACTGCCCTGAGTGGCATTTTGTTTACCTCCTGGTTTGGGTTGTGTCTGAGGATTTTTTGATTTTCTGGAGGATACGGTTCAGCTGGCGGATATTTTCTTCCTGGATATTGCCGGCCTGTTTTAAGAGGCTCACCAGGGTCATTCTGTCCAGCATACGCTGCAGGCCCGGATTGTCCTTTACTGCCTCCGCCACATCTCCCCTGGATGCGGCCCCTTTTTCCATGATCTGGTTTACTATGGATGCGGCCCGGGGATCTGCCCGCAGGTCCCCGAGGGTATCGGATATGGAAAAGCAGGCGGGATCAAATTCGTCCTGGTCGAACCAGTTTACCACATCCTGTTTTCCGGAAAAAATGTAGTCAGGGTTTTCCGTGGCTGTCCTGCGCACCGAAATGGCATGGCTTCCGTGGGCCGTTCTCGCCTCAATGTTGTGTTCTCCGGACAGGGGTACCTGAAACCGGAAGATTCTGTGGGAATTCTGGGTGGAAAAAAGGCTGCCGTCCACGTATAGGGATACCTGGGGCTGGTTGGAATACACTTTGATTTCCGTTACTTCTTCTGCCCGGCAGGTGTACCGGCTGCCGCAGATATGTACCATGGGTTCCGGATTCCAGGCGGCTTTGTAGAGATAGAAGGCATCTTTTTTGATTTTCCGGTCAAAGGTTACAAGGCCTTTCTGGTTTTCCCCGTGTTTCCCGCCTTCATCCCGGCCGTCCGCTGCAAAGTCGAAGAGATTCCATACATGGGTGGCCCAGAGCCAGGGGCGCTGCTCAATCATTTCCAGCATATGTTCATGATACACCGTCTGATAGGTTTCCGTATAGTCCCCTTTTTCCGGATGTGAGGTCTGGAACTGGGGATTTGCGTCGGCGCCGTATTCACTGCATCCGATGGCGCGGTCCGGGTATCTGTCGTGATAGGCATCAAAGAATGCCTCATTTTGTTCCAGCTCCCCCAGATACCAGCCAAAATACAGATTATAGCTGTTCACATCCGGAATTTCCAGAAGGGGGCTGTCTGTCTCCAGCATGAACACATTTGCCATGGCGGTAGGGCGGGTGGGATCCATGCGATGGCACAGTTCATGGAGGAGTCTGTGGTTTTCCAGCAAGTCCGGGTTTACCGCGCTGGCAGCCGTGATCTCATTGCTCAGGCCCCAGACGGCGATGGAAGGGTGATTGTAACATTGGGCGATGAGTTCTTCCATCTGTCTTAATGTGTTTTCCCTGCCGTTTTTCATATGCATGGTGATATAAGGTATTTCTGCCCAGACGATGATGCCGTTTTCATCACACAGGTCATAGAAGTCGTCACTGTGCTGATAATGGGCAAGCCGCAGGGTGTTGGCGCCCAGTTCACGGACAATTTCCATATCCCGGATATGATGTTCCCTGGTCAGGGCATTGCCGGTTCCTTTGTGGTCCTGGTGACGGCTGACGCCGCGCAGGGGATAGCTGCGTCCGTTCAGGAAAAATCCTTTCCGGGCATCGATGCTGAAAGTGCGGCAGCCAAAACGGGCGGAAATCTCGTCCCCGCTGTCCAGCATGGCTGTGGCAGTGTAAAGGTAAGGATCGGCCGGGCCATCCCACAAGCGGACATTTTGGATCAGAAACTCTGCGCAGGCATGGCCGTTTTTGCCCGGAACAGTCCGGCTTTTGCCATCTACTGTAAAAGTTACGTCCCCGGCTCCGGTCTGCCAGGTTTCCACAGTGACGGATGCGGATCCGGTTTCCAGGTCTACAATGGGCGTTACCCTGATGCCTGGAGCGCCGCAGTAGGATAGGTCAAAATGTACCCCGGGTACAATGATCAGGTTTACATCCCGGTATAGACCGCCATAGAAGGTAAAGTCTGCCTTCTGGGGATAGACGGTATCATTGTCACTGTTGTCCACGGAAATGGCCAGTTCGTTCTCATCCTTCAGGTAATCTGTGAGATCTGCCCGGAAGGTGGAATAACCGCCCTGATGAGTGGCCAGCAGTATGCCGTTGATCCACACCTGCGCGGACATGGCAGCTCCTTTTATCTCAAGAAAGACACGGCTGCCATTGTCCATGCGGGGTCTTGGAAGACTGCGTGTATACTGACAGACACCGCGGAAATAATCATTTCCGCCATCCTGTCCGTCCACTGCATTCCAGGTGTGGGGCAGGTTTACCAAAGAGGACCGGCCTTCCTGACAAAACTGCCAGTTTTGATTTAAAGATACAATTTTTCTCATAAAAATTACTCCTTTACAGTGGTATGTGGTATAATAAGTCCATATTTGTGGCATGAAGAGGCCGAATGGCCATAAATACCATGATTGGTTTGTAATCATGGTATAATATGCGCAAAGGGCAGAGTCGAGCGGACACGAAAGCAGATGCCGAGCTTGCTCGGGCAGATGCTTTCGCGTCCATTCGACGAGCGAAGCGAACCAGTAAAAGCGCAGCTTTTACTGGTCTCTGCGCTTTGCACAGAAGAGTGGCCTTCAGGCCAGAAAAGAAAACCCTACTGGTCTGTGCGCTTTGCACAGAAGCGAGGCCTTCAGGCCAGAAAAGAAAAACCCTACTGGTCTGTGCGCTTTGCACAGAAGAGTGGCCTCTCAGGCCAGAAAAGAAGAACCCTACTGGTCTCTGCGCTTTGCACAGAAGAGTGGCCTTCAGGCCAGAAAAGAAAACCCTACTGGTCTCTACGCTTTGCACAGAAGCGAGGCCGCTCAGGCCAGAAAAGAAGAACCCTACTGGTCTGTGCGCTTTGCACAGAAACGAGGCCGCACAGGCCAGAAAACAAAAAAATATAATGGCAAAAGGAGGCCGATTATGGATATTCAGCAAAATATCACCCTGTTTCAGGAACTTCTCTGCTGCGGCGGGGACATTTACACCTGGTGCTACGATATCCAGGGCAGCCTTCTTTGCTCCAACTGTCCGGAGGAAGCCCTTTTTGAGACAGCTTTTTCTCTGCTGGGGTGTAAGGACAGGGTTCTCGGGCTTGCCCGGGAGAAAAGTCTGCCTCAGGCTGTGGGAACCTCCTTTGGCCTGATCTGGGGCGTGGATTTTGTGTGCCGGGGGGGCGTGCCCGAACTGATTTACGTAATCGGGCCGGTTTTTTCTCATAATG
Source organism: uncultured Acetatifactor sp. (assembly GCA_910577185.1). Taxonomy (GTDB): domain Bacteria; phylum Bacillota; class Clostridia; order Lachnospirales; family Lachnospiraceae; genus Acetatifactor. The sequence goes on along the minus strand of CAJTLR010000015.1, from coordinate 66,359 downwards.
TTTCTCTGCGGGACATGGAAAACGGCCTGCGGGAATATGCCGGCCAGGAGCTTGGCCTGGCCAGGAAACGTCAGTTTCTGGACGCTTACAAGAAGATTCCGGTGGTTCAGAACATCTTGTTTACCCGGTATCTGCTGATGCTGCATTATTGCATTACCGGAGAAAAGCTGGATGCCAGCGATACCTGCCTGGAGCAGTCTTTTTCCGATGCCGCTCCCCCGGATATCAAACGGGACAGGCACAGGGTCTGGATGTCCGAGTGCGCCCTGCTGGATATGGTTCGGAACGGAGACCTGAACTATAAGGAGGTCTTAAGCGATTCCCTGCTGATCAGCACCGGGGTGCCGGTCCGGGGGCGGGATCCCCTGCGCCAGGCAAAAACATCCGTGATCGTTTTTTCGTCTATTGTCTGCCGGGCCGCCATAGAGGGAGGTATGTCCCCGGAGGAGGCATATTCCCTGGGGGACGCCTATATCCAGTCGGCGGAAAATGCCAGTACATATGATGAGATCCGGTCTGTCCCCATGCTGATGTATGACGACTTTGTGCGCAGGGTTTATAAGGCGAAGCAGAGACAAAAGCTTTCCTCCCCGGTTGCCCAGTGCAGGGATTATATTGAGATGCACCTGGACGAGAAAATCCGCGCCGCCGACCTGGCAGAACTGGTGGGGTATACGGAGTACTACCTGACCCGGAAATTTAAGGAAGAAACCGGGTTCTGTGTCAGCGATTATGTAAAATACGCCAAAATAGGGCGTGCAAAAGTACTTTTGCGCAGCACGGACATTTCCGTCCAGGAGCTTTCCGAACAGCTTTCCTTCAGCAGCAGGAACTATTTCACCAGGGTTTTTTCCGGAATTGTGGGCTGTACCCCAATGGAATACCGGGAAAATCCCCATCCAAGGTGACAGGTCTGCCGCATCCGGAGCAGGGATTTTTGCTTTCCGGCAGGAGGCCCGGTCCGGAGCAGGGGATTACTGTAAATTTTCCATGATAACCTGATGCCTGGCCGTCTTCTTTTTCTCGGCAATTCGTTTTTGGACATTCACCATTTCTTTCTTATCCAAATGGCAGAACTTCATGGCTGCCAGGGTGCAGATCCAGCCCAGCACAGGAAGTCCGAACTTGACGGCCATGGTGACCCAGAAGACTGCGTCGGTGCAGGGGTCGCCGGGCTGGGGCATGGAGGAAGTATAACCTACGACTGCCACTGCGCCTGCAGCGATGGTGGCGCTGAAAGCGGTGATGAGTTTGTCGATGAGACTGTAAGTGCCGGTGACCACCGCAGGCACATATCTTCCGCTGCGGTCCAGTTCATAGTCGATGGTGTCGGCCATGAAGGAAGTATTGGCGGTAGTGATGCACATATTGGAGCCGTTCTGGGCCAGGGTCAGACAGACATAGAGAATCATGGCGGGGCTCATCATGACTGCAATCTGGCCCGGGTCAATGAGGACAAAGAAACCCAGGGTGACCAGGGAGATGATCATGCTGATCCAGGTCCATGTGACAATGGCCTTGCGGCTGCCGTGTTTTCCGGCATATTTTGCCCCCAGTACTGCAAACAGGATAGAAGGAATCATGCTCACCACCGTGAGCATGGTGGAGATGGACATATTTCCGATTACAATACCGAACAAAAGTGTGGTGATCACGGACTGGCTTGCTGTCTGCTGGGCGATTTTATCCGATGCGTTGGAGATGATGTAACACTGCAGGGGATGATTGTGGGCCAGGACATCTGCCATATCTTTCAGTTTCAGGGGCTCTTTCTTTTTCAGGCCGGAGAAAAAATCCGGTTTGTCAAATTCGGATATTCCCACACATACCAACAGGGTGCCCAGTGCGGCCATGCCCAGGCAGACAAAGCAGGCGGCAGACAAAAATCCCTGATTGTATTCTCCGCCGAACATGGGCAGCAGCACCATATTTAAGACCATCATCATGACCATGGGCACCAGGTAGTTGAAAGCAGTGGACCACACGCCTATGGTGGGGCGCTGCTTCGGGTCATTGGACATTATGGCGGGAATGGTCTGGGCCGTCATATTGGTGATGGTATAGCCGATAATATATACCACATAGAAAAGGGTAAAGATGACCCAGCCGAATCCTCTGCTGGAAAAGAGACTAAACATACACAATAAACCGACTGCCTCGATGAGATAGCCCGCGATCAGAAGAATGCGCAGTTTGCCGAAGCGGGTGTTGACCCTGTCATACACAAAGGCCAGCAAAGGATCGGTGAGGCCATCCAGAATCCGGGTGCAGGTCAGGATGTAACCGATGACCAAAGTGGTGACGCCGTAACCAATGCTTGCACTGTAGCTGGCAAGATTGATCAGGGAGTAGATACTCATGCCTACAAGGCCGTTGCAGGCGTACAGGACGATTTGCCAAAGTTTTGCACGACGGTACTGGATGCCGTCAAGTTCGCTGGCGGTGGGTTTTTTTGACATAATAAATATCTCCCTTCTGATAGGTTCTGCTATCAACAGATTGTTCGGACAAGTCCATTATAGATTGCATCAGGAAGAACAAAAATACAAAAATTCGTGGTAATGTACAAAAATTCGCGTAATATGGAAATGCAAGTGAAAAATTGCACATATTTCATAATTTTTATCCCGTTTTCCTCCATAATTTTGCTAAAATAGAAAAAGAAAAATCCCCGCAGGAGAATACGGAACCGGAAAAAGTAACGCTTCTGTGGAAAAGTTACGGAACTGGAAACAATAACCGTCCGAAAGGAAAGCGGAGAACCGGCTGGAGAGAAGCTCCCGGAAAAAATCCGGGAGAAGGCTTTCCTGGTGGAGAGTTGCGGAATCGACTTTACCCTTTCGTGCTATCGCGCAGCGATTTGAAAAGATAGGAGGACAGACTTATGGCATTTGGGAAGGATTTTTTGTTAGGAGCGGCCACGGCGGCCCATCAGGTGGAAGGAAACAATATCCACAGTGATTACTGGGCCAGGGAACGGATGGTATATACCGATTTTCTGGAACCCAGCGGCGAGGCAGTGGACCACTACCACAGATACGGGGAGGATATTCGCCTGATGGCGGATGCAGGGCTTAATGCCTACCGTTTTTCCATAGAATGGGCCAGGATTGAGCCGGAGGAGGGAAAGTTTGACGAGGCAGAGACGGAACACTACAGGGATGTGATCCGTACCTGCAGGGAAAACGGACTGGAACCGGTGGTAACACTGATGCATTTTACCAGTCCCAAATGGCTGATTGCCAAAGGCGGCTGGGAATCTGACCAGACACCAGCTTTCTTTGCGCGTTATACCAGGTATGTGATGGAAAAACTGGGCAGGGAGATTAACTATATCTGCACAATCAATGAGGCAAATATGGGAATTCAGGTTGCCGCCATTGCAAAACGTTATATGCAGCGGATGATGGCCGGGGGAAAATCGGACAAGGCGGCAGACAGCACGGTGCAGATGGGACTGAATCTGGAAAAAATGCTGGCCGGCCGCCAGGCTGCCGAGAAAGAGTGCATGGAGATTTTCGGGGTTGCAAAGACAGAATGTTTTACCAGCCCCAGGACAGCTCACGGTGATGAAATCGTTATGGAGGCCCATGGGGCCGCCAGGGCCGTGATCCGGGAGACTGCACCCCATATCCGGCTGGGCCTCACCCTGAGCCTTCATGACATTCAGGCCCTTCCCGGCGGGGAGGAAAATGCGGCCAGGGAATGGGAGGAAGAATTTACCCACTATCTGCCTGCCATAGAGGGGGATGATTTTCTGGGCGTGCAGAATTATACGAGAAGCCGTATAGACGCATCCGGTACCCTTCCGGCGCCCCCGGAGGCCGAACTGACACAGATGGAGTACGAATATTATCCGGAGGCCCTGGAGCATGTGATCCGCAGGGTGGCAGAGAGCTTTCCGGGCAGTCTCATCGTCACGGAAAACGGGATAGCCACTTCTGACGATTCCCGCAGACAGGCATTTATCCGGCAGGCCCTGTCCGGTGTGGCATCCTGTATGGAGGATGGTATTCCGGTAAAGGGATATTTTTATTGGAGCCTTCTGGATAATTTTGAATGGCAGAAGGGATATTCCATGACTTTCGGCCTGGTGGCAGTGGACCGTTCCACCCAGGAGCGCAGTCCCAGGCCCAGTCTGTCCCTGCTGGGAAGCTTTGGAAACCGGCAGTATTTTTGCAATCCCCTGAACTTTTCCTATCAGTACCAGTTCAACCAGAAAGGGGAGGGGTTTTCCCGGAACCGGGAGGCAGCCGACCCGTCCATGATTTTGTTCCGGGGAAAATACTATCTCTTTCCCAGTATGACAAGAGGGTTTCTGGTCAGCGAGGATATGGTCACATGGAAGCAGTGTCCCCTGGAAGGGGTGCCGGTGTACGATTACGCCCCGGATGTGCGCGTGATAGGGGACTGGATGTATTTTTGTGCCAGCCGCAGAGGGGAAAACTGTGATTTTTACCGCACCAGAGACCCGGAGGGCGGTGTGTTTGAGCGGATAGAGGGTACTTTTGATTTCTGGGATCCCAACTTGTTCCAGGATGAGGACGGAAGGCTGTATTTTTACTGGGGCTGCAGCAATATGACACCGATATGGGGGGTGGAACTGAATCCTGACACCATGGAAATGACAGGAGAGCCTGTGGCGCTGATTGAAGATCACAGGACGGAATACGGGTATGAACGCATGGGGGAAAATCACCGGTATGACCCCCGGGAAAGTCATATCGTACAGATTCTGAAGGAGCAGATGGCCAGGGAATCGGGCTGCAGTCCGGAAGACATCACGGATATGGCACCGGCCATCGCGGCAGCGCCAAAGCAGTACCGGCCGATGCTTCTCGCGGCGTTGTCCGACCAGCCGTACATAGAGGGCGCCTGGATGACGAAATACGGGGGAAAGTATTATCTGCAGTATGCCTGCCCCGGCACACAGTTTAATATATACAATGATGGCGTCTGTGTGGGAGATTCCCCCCTGGGGCCCTTCCGGGCCTGTCCCGGCAATCCGTTTTCCTATTCCCCGGGAGGTTTCTGCCCCGGCGCGGGGCACGGATCCACCATGGAGGACAAGGCGGGGAACTGGTGGCATACCAGCACCATGCGGATTTCCGTCAGTCACGAGTTTGAGCGCCGTGTGGGCATCTGGCCGGCAGGGTTTGACAGGGATGGGGAATTGTTCTGCAACCAGCGTTACGGGGACTGGCCCCGGGCCGTGACAGGGGAGATGTGCGATCCCTGGGCGGAACCGCAGTGGATGCTTTTAAGCTATGGGAAAAAAACCACTGCCAGCAGTGAGGAAAAAGAAGCCGGCTATGCGGTGGACGAAAATATACAGACCTGGTGGAAGGCCCGGGAGGAAGACCTGACACCCTGGCTGCAGGTGGATCTGGGAGAGTGCTGCAAGGTACATGCGGTACAGGTGAATTTTGCGGATGATGCGGGAATGGTTTCGCAGCTTCCCCCAAACGCACGGCTGCATGGAGAGGCCGGCCGGGGAAGGTATATAGAGGAGCGCGGTTTCGTAACCCGATGGCTGCTGGAGGGAAGCGCCGATGGAGAAAACTGGATTACGCTGGAGGACAAGAGGAATGCGGATACGGATCTGCCCCATGATCTGGTGGTAAAATCCGGCGGCATCCGCGCAAGGTACATCCGGCTTACGGTGACGGAAGTTCCGTACCACGGGGCCGTCTGTATCAGCGGACTGCGTGTATTCGGCAGGGGATGCGGAGAGGCGCCGGGGCAGGCGGCAGATGTATGCGTCCTGCGCCGGGGCGGTATGGATATGGAGGTCAAATGGACGGGGGACGCCCCGGGCTATGAGGTGCTCTGGGGCCACAGTCCTGACAAGCTGTACCACAGCTACAGGGTATTCGGCCGGACGGAAGTGGAGATACGCGCCCTGATGTCAGATGTGGAACGATATTTCGTCCGTGTGGACGCTTTTAATGAAAACGGAATTACCCATGGGAAAGTAACAAGCCATTGACTTTTGGGCCCGGAATCAGTATGATGGAGATACCGCAAAAGGGCGGTAAAATGGCGGCGCAGGAGGATAAGGAAAATGGATGGACAAAAATGGGCGCAGGAGACGGCGGGGAAAATCAAGCATAAAATGCGCATAGTGGCAGAAAGAAACAGACATAAGATTCCCTATACCACGATAGATGGGGTCTTTGACGACTGGTCCGGGGACAGAATCTGCTGGTGGACCAACGGTTTCTGGGGCGGAATCATGTGGCAGCTGTATCATGCCACCGGCGAGGAACTGTATCAGGAGATTGCACTGGAAAGCGAGGACAAACTGGATGCGAATCTGATGAGCGCATCGGGAATGAACCATGACAGCGGTTTCCGCTGGCTTCCCACGGCAGTGGCGGATTACCGGGTTACCGGCAGCAGAAAATCATTTAACCGGGGACTTCTGGCCGCCAATGACATGGCGGGCCGTTTTAATCCCATGGGCCGTTTTATCCGCGCATGGAATGATGATGGGGACGGAAGCAAGGCAGGATGGGCGATTATCGACTGTATGATGAACCTGCCCCTGCTGTACTGGGCTTATGAGCAGATCCATGATCCCAGATTTCTGCAGATTGCCACCATGCACGCAGACACGGCACAGAAATACTTTATCCGTGAAGATGGTTCTGCCAATCATATTGTGTCGTTTGACCCGGTCACGGGAGAATTTCTGGAGACTTTCGGCGGCCAGGGTTATGCGGAGGGCTCTTCCTGGACAAGGGGCCAGGCATGGGCGCTGTACGGATTTGTATTAAGCTATGTACATACAAAGAAGGATAGTTATCTGAATACTGCCAGGAGGGTGGCAAATTATTTTATCGCCAACACGCCGGAGAGCGGCCTGATACCGGTGGACTTCAGACAGCCGGCCGACTGTACCCTGGAGGATTCCACGGCGGCGGCCATCGCGGCCTGCGGTCTGCTGGAAATCGCAGGACAGCTGGAACAGACCGGGGAGCTGGGGAAGACGGAAAGCCGTGTCTATAAAAAGGCGGCGCTGAAGCTTCTGACGGCCCTGGAGGAAAAACGCTGCAACTGGGATGAAAACCATGACAACCTTCTGGAGAAATGTACGGCTGCATTCCATGACGAAGCACATGAATTTTCCATAATATACGGGGACTATTATTTTATTGAGGCGGTCTGGAAACTGACCGGGGAAGAACTGTTTATCTGGTAAGGGGCCGCAGGGGCGGCAGTCCGGCCGGAGAGAGGCTCCATGCAGGAAAAGTGCCGTAGTTGTTACGGCAGGGCCATAATGGAAAAAAACGGCGGAAGTCATCCTGTCTTCCGCCGTTTTTCAAAAAGCCCGGTGGGTTCCGGGACGGAATCTGATTGACAAAAAGCGACAAATATGGTACTCTGTTCTCAAAGCAAAGGTTATATTCTTTTCTCATACATATCATACATGGTACATCCTATATCGATCAAAAGTTTAAATCCTTGCTTAGGTGGGCGGCAGGGATGAGACAAAATCACCTGCATACAAAAAATACGGACGGAAAGAAGGTTGACAACAGACAGCCGGTACCAGGACTGCGGAATTGCCCATAATCCCACAGTGGCTGGAGGGCTGACGCATTGAAAGGGCACAGAGCCCGGGGAGAAAAAGATTGAAGCATATCGCATATACGTTCAGGTTCCAGATTATTTTCCTGTTTTTGCTGATCAGTGTTCCGGCGGTAGGTTTATCCCTGGCGGCAAGCCGCGCAAACATGGAAGAGGCAAGGGCGCAGGTGGTGGCGGCGAAGCAGTCCAGTGTCAATATTCTTGTGGGACAGTATGACACCAGTCTGGCCGTGGTGGACAATTACCTTCAGCTGCTGCTGTGCATGGACAACACTTATGCGGCCCTCCGGTGGGGAGAGACGAACACCCGTTACCAGCAGGCCAGGGTCTGGCTGCATGACGAGCTCTCCGGTCTGTTGAATTATTTTCCCCTTGTGTCAGGATTCTATGTCAATATTTTCCACACGGATGACACTTTTATGGCAAAGAGAAAGAATAAGATATCCCTGTTTACCCAGGAACATCTGGAAGAACAGATCCTTCAGAGGGAGCCCTATCTGCAGCCCTGCGTTGTCCAGTGTGAGGAGGGGAAGTATCTGATTTCCGGGTATCGGAATTCTTTTATGGAGATAGGGTTTCTGCTGCGTCTGGACGATCTGCAGGAACGGTTTGAGTCAGGGGGAAATGAGGGAGACCTGCTGGTGCTTTCCCTGGGGGACAAAGGAGAGAAGGTGTTTCTGGGAGAAGGGGATTTTACGGAATCCTCCGGTTACGGCAGACTGGAAAAGGAATTTGACGTGATGCCGGTGGAACTGCAGCTTTTTTTCCCGGAGGATACCATGCGGAACAGGCTTTCTGTGCGGGACAAGGTGCTCCTGTCCATGACGGCACTGCTGGCCGCCTTCATTCCGGTGTTCCTGTTTGCCATCAAAAAATGGTTTCTGGTTCCCATGCGCAAGGTTTCCACTGCCATGCAGGAGATTCTGGATGGCAATATTGACTACAGAATTCAGAAATTTTCCAATACAAGGGAGTTCTGCAATATTGAGCAGGCTTTTAACCATATGCTGGATTACAGCCAGGATCTGAAGATAGAAGCCTATGAGCTGAAGCTGGAGAAGGAAGAGGAGGAACTGATCAATCTGAAGCTGCAGATCAATCCCCATCTGCTGCTGAATTCCCTGAGTGTGATCTATAGTCTCGCGTTCAACCGGAAGACAGAGGAAATCAGGGAGTTTTCCTTTAACTTGTCCAAATATTTCCGGTACGCCCTGCGCAACACATCGGAATTTGTCACGGTGCGCTCCGAAATTGAATTTGTGAAAACCTACACCCAGGTGCAGAAGGTGCGGCACCCGGATGCCTTTTTCGTAATGTTTGATGTGGATGAGGATTTGATGGAAGAGCGTATTCCACCCCTGATGATACAGAATTTCGTGGAAAACAGTACGAAATATGCCTTAAAACCGGAGGGGGAGATCGAAATCTTTGTCATAGTGCGGAGGGAGGAAGACATGCTGCGCATTGCCATATGCGACGACGGAAGAGGGATGGATTCCGGTCTGCTGGAAAAGATTCTGGAGGGGGAGATCATAGAGGACAGCAGGGGACGGCATGTGGGAATCTGGAACTGTGTCAAGAGACTCCGCAGCTTTTACGGGGAGAAGGCGGATTTCAGGATCACTTCCCGGAAGGGAGAGGGGACCCAGGTGTGGATGGAATTTCCCTGCGGCAAGGCAGGGCAGGATGGCTGTGAGCGGCAGAACGTGTATCCGCCCAGGCAGGCCAGGAGTTGAGGCACGGCAGTCCGGGCAGAGAGGTAATCAGTTTCACATTTTTGAGCCGCCCAAAGCGGCATGAGGGATTAGGATGAATTTACTGATAGTGGAGGACGAGAAGGAAATCCTGAACGGGATAATGGCGGGAGTCTGCTGGGAAGCGCTGGGATTTGACGCGGTGTGTCAGGCCACGTCCCTGGAGATGGCGGCAAGACAGTTTGATTTGATGCGGATCGGGATTGTACTCTGTGACATCGAGCTGCCGGATGGATCGGGGCTTGATTTTCTGGAGTGGGTCAAGGAAAAACATCCCCGGACGGTGAGCATGATCATGACATGCCATGAGGAATTTACTTATGCCAAGAGGGCGGTTTCACTGGGGTGCCGGGATTTTATCGTAAAACCCATTATTTATGGACAGCTGGAGGAGAAACTTCTGAACATACGCCAGGAGATTGACGAGACCCGGGAAAATGACCGGTATCAGGCGTTCGGAAGGGAATGGATGAAGCAGATGTCCGGGGAGCAGGAAAATCCGCTTTCCACCGCGAATAAGAAAGAACTGATCGGCCAGGTGAAATCCTATATTACCGCACATCTGAAGGAAGAGCTGCGGGTGGAGCAGATGGCGAAGCTTTTCTGTATTTCGCCGGATTATCTGTCGAAAGTGTTCAAGCGGGAGGAAGGAATCGGCATAGGGGATTATATTCTGGAGGAGAGGATGTTCCTGGCCGGGGAACTGATGAAGGCAGGGCAGGCCTCCGTGTCCAGAATCGCCTATGAATGCGGTTATGACAATTACAGTTATTTCACGAAAGTATTCAAGAAAAAATATGGAATGACTCCCAGGGAATTCATGCAGTCCGGCGAAAAGGGAAGCGAGACATGACAACTGGACGGCAAAGTGCTATTTGTGTTCGGATAATTTCTATTATTCATTGTGGAAAATGTATATAATAAAACCACCGTTAAACAATGCGGTGGTTTTATTATATACATTTTGTTTTTTACGTAAACGGAGGGAAGGGACGAGGATGAAGAAAAAAAAGAAGAGAAACTGGAAGAACGCCCTGCCGATCTACTGCATGATGCTTCCGGGAATCATCTATCTGCTGGTGAACAATTATGCGCCCATGTTCGGACTGGTGATTGCGTTTAAGAAAATCAACTGGAACAAAGGCATTCTGGGAAGCGACTGGGCCGGGTTCAGCAATTTCAAATATTTATTTGCATCTTCCGAAGCATGGAACATGACAAAAAACACGGTTTTGTATAATCTGGTCTTCATAGTGGCAGGTACGGTGGTGTCCATCACCGTGGCAATTCTGCTCAATGAGATCACTTCCAAGTTTTCCAGCAGGCTGTACCAGACGCTGATACTGCTGCCGTACATGATTTCCTGGGTTATCGTAAGCTATCTGGTGTTTGCCTTCCTGAGTGCCGAGACCGGTATGGTGAATCAGGGAATCCTGGCACCGCTGGGAAAGGAAGCCATTGTATGGTACCAGGACAAAAAATACTGGCCGTTTCTCCTGGTTTTTTCTTATCTTTGGAAAAGCGTGGGTTTCTCCATGGTGATTTACCTGGCCAGTATTGTGGGAATCAGCAGGGAATATTACGAGGCGGCCAGAATTGACGGGGCCGGAAAGTGGAAACAGATTACATATATTACGCTGCCCCTTTTGAAATCAACGGTCATTACGCTGGTGATCATGAATATCGGAAGCATTTTCTACTCGGATTTCGGTCTGTTTTACCAGGTTCCCAGAAATTCCGGCGCCCTGTACGACGTGACCCAGACCATAGACACATATGTATACAATGCATTGATGCAGCAGGGCAATATTTCACTGTCCTCCGCGGCAGGTTTCTATCAGTCGGTGGTAGGATTTGTGCTGGTGGTTGCGGCAAATGCCATTGTCCGCAAATACAGCAAAGAGAGTGCGTTATTTTAGGGGGAGGATGAGCATGATAGGAAAAGATGATAAAAGAATACGCGCCATTGCATACATAGTGCTGACGATTTTGAGTTTAATGGCCGTGCTGCCCTTTGTACTGCTGATATCCTCTTCCTTTACGGAGGAAAAAGCGGCGATTGTGTCGGGTTTCCGCTTTATTCCCACAGTGTTCAGCCTGGAGGCATACCAGTACATCATGCAGCAGAGCAATATGATTTTCAGGGCCTACGGTGTCACGATTTTTACCACTCTGGTGGGGACTTCCCTGGGACTGACCATCACTTCCCTGCTGGGATACGGGCTCACCAAGGATATTCCGGGAAAAGGATTTTTTAACTTCTTTGTGGTATTCACCATGCTGTTTAACGGCGGCCTGGTGCCCACTTACCTGATTTACACCAAGTACCTGCACATCAACGACACCATATGGGCACTGATTGTTCCGTCCCTGCTGGTGAACGCGTTCCAGGTGATGCTGGTGAGAAATTATTTTGCCACCAGTATACCGGAGTCCCTGCTGGAGAGCGCAAAACTGGACGGTGCCAGCGAAATGTCCATATTCCGGCTGATCGTGCTGCCGCTTTCCAAACCGATTCTGGCCACGGTAGGCCTGATGATGGCCCTGGCATACTGGAATAACTGGACAAACGGACTTTATTACCTTAACGATCCCGAGCTGTACTCCATTCAGAATGTGCTCAACGCCATAAACAACAATATCGCGGCGCTGACTTCCATGGCGGGCAGCGGGCTGTATATCAATAAATCGGAAATTCCCACGCTGACGGCACGTATGGCCATCGCGGTGCTGGGCGTGCTGCCCATGCTGGTCATCTATCCCTTCTTCCAGCGTTATTTCGTAAAAGGCATTACGCTGGGTGCGGTAAAGGGCTGAGGATGACAAAAACCGATTCCGGGCAGTGTCAGGGGCCCGGGAGGGAAACAAAAAACAGGATAAATAATTTCTGCGGGGAACCTGTCGGCTCCGGTGCGGAGATGGTTTATAAATGTTATGTAAACTGTGGACAAGGTAAAAGAAGGAGGAAACTATGAGAAAAAGATTGTTACCTAAAATACTTGCAGTGGTAATGACAGCCGCATTGCTGGCAGGATGCGGCCAGACCCCCGGCGGCAATGAGGGGTCCGGCAGTTCAGGGTCCGGGTCTTCCGCGGAAGGAAGGCAGGACGAAGGAAACGGTTCCGAAGGAGGAGAGAGCCAGCAGGCTGCTTCGGGGGATGTGGCTACCGTAAGGATGACCTATATTACCAGCGGTGTGGATCCGGACGGACTGGACCGCGTGGAAGCGGCGGCAAGCGCCATGACCAATGAGAAACTTGGCTGTAACCTGGAGCTGGTGTCCGTGGCCCATGCGGATGAAGCTTCCACCTATAATAAGTGGTTTGCCTCAGGGGAGGATGTGGACATTATCTGTACGGTATTCCAGGACTATCTGGCTATGATCAATGCGGGGGGGTTTCAGCCGCTGGATGACCTGATTGCGGAATACGGAAAAGACATGCTGGAGAAGGATAAGGAAAAATCTTTCCTGGGGGCAGGAAAGTACAAGGGCGTCCAGTACGGGATTCCCACCATTCCTTCCGCACCCGGCAATGGCGGCGCACTCTATATGCGCAAGGATGTATTTGACCAGCTGGATACGGCAGGGATGGATGTGGAAGGCTATATCGGATATGAGGAACTGGACAGCCTGCTGTCCCAGATACATGAGAAATTCCCGGAGTATACGGCCCTGGGTGTATCGGGAAACAAAGCCAAATCCAATTTCTTCTTTGTGAAAAATTATGACAACCTGGGAGTAGGCGAATCCAGCGGCGTTCTGGTGGACGCGCTCAACAGCACCACCATCCAGAATCTTTACGCAACGGATGAATACAGGGAATATCTTGACTGGATGAGAAAATGGTATCAGGCAGGATATATTTCCAAGGATGCCGCCACCTCGGATGAAGCAGGCGATGATCTGTTCAGCGCGGCGAAGGCTGCAACCTTCATTGGGATGAGCACCCCGGGAACAAGGGAAAATATGGAATTGGAAGCAGCAACGGAAGTTGTGCAGATTGATCTGTGCCCTACCTGGATGACCACAAATGTGTATACGGGTGTTCTGTTCTTTATCCCTACCAATGCAAAGAATCCTGAGAAGGCAATGGAAGTGCTGAACCTGCTGTTTACGGATGGCGATTTCTCCAATCTCTTCGCCAACGGTGTTGAAGGAGAAGACTATACCCTGACGGATCCCGAAAACGGTGTCGTTGAATTCAACGGCAGTGCCGAGAAGAAGTACACAAATGTGTTTGGCGTATGGGGCGACGGTTCACAGTGGTATATCAGCCCGCCCACCACACCGGAAATTTATCAGCAGCGCGAAGATTATCTGAAGGAGACGGTTGCCCATACTTCCAAGGCATACGGCTACAAATTTGACGCCAGCAGCGTTGAGACAGAGCAGTCTACCGTGAAGAATGTGATAGCCAAGTATCTGACCCAGTTAGAGTATGGTACTGTGGACGTGGACACTGTGCTTCCGGAATTCCTGAAGGATCTGGACAGTGCGGGAATCAATACCATTATCGAAGAGAACCAGAGACAGCTGGACGAGTTCCTGGCAGGACAGTAAATCACGGCCTGCGGCCACCGGAAACAGTCTTCATAACAAAAAGACGGGATGAATAATGTATCCGTAGAAAGGGAGAGGGGCATTCTGCGCTAGGCGGGATGCCCCTTTTCGCTTACAGAACAACCTGTCCGGGAGAAGCCCGGGAGGTCTGAAAAGTCCCTCGTAAAGGGACAGGGAGAGTAAACCGCGCAAAAGGCCGCGCAGAAATGGGGTTAAATATGGGGAAAGATTTGTATGTGGTGGTGACGGGATGCAACGGAAAGAAGAATCCGCTGGGAATATCGATGAAAGGCTGTACGCTGCACTGGAATATTGCGGGAGAGGGAAAAAACGTAGTGCAGAAGGCCTGCAGAATCCAGGTTTCCCCGGGAGAAGATTTCAGGGAGCCGGTCTGGGACAAGTGCGTGCACACTGGGGCGGTCCAGTGGGAACTGGAACTGGATCTGGAGGAAAAGACCAGGTATTTCTGGCGGGTGTCGGTATTGCTGGAAGAGGATGGGAAAAGCCGATGGCTGGACTGGAGCGCTCCCGGCTGGTTTGAGACCGCGCTTTTCGGGGAGGCATCCTGGAAGGCAAAGTGGATTGAGGCAGACCGGTGTTTTTACCGGGACGCGGAAAGATATTCCCGGCGTTTCCGGAAGAGGCCGGATGAGGATATGGGCCTGCGGCGCTGCGCCTATCTGAAAAGGAGCTGGAGGCTGGACGGGGTGCCCGTGAAAGCAAGGGTATACGTCACGGCGCATGGATTTTACCGGTTGAACATAAACGGGAAAAAGGTGGGAAATTATGTCCTGGCGCCGGATTTTACGGCCTATGACAAAATCCTTTACTACCAGACCTTTGATCTGGGGCCTTATCTGCAGTCAGGGGAAAATGAAGTGGAAGTGATACTGGCGGATGGCTGGTATGCAGGACATGCCCAGGGGATTCCGGGCAGAAACCATTTGTATGGAGACCGTCCGGCCCTGCTTCTGCAGGCGGAAGCGGAATATTCGGATGGAAAGAAGGAAGTGCTGGTCAGCGATGAGAAATTCCGGGCATTTACGGGACCGCTTCTGTATGCGGATCTGTTTATGGGGGAATGGCTGGACACGCACCAGGTTCCGGAAGCGTACGGGACGGAGGAAAGGGAATATCCGAAGCATATACTGACCCCCCAGGAATATGGGGGAATCATTGAGAAACAGACCATGGCCGGTTTCGGGGATCAAAAAGGGAGTCCTGCGTCTGCGGCATGTCCGGTAAACGATATTTTACCGCCGGTAAAAGTCCGGGAACTGGAGAAAGGAAGCTGGATTGTGGATTTCGGCCAGGTGCTGGCGGGATATGAGAGAATCTGCTTCCGGGGGGAAAAGGGCAGCACAATCAGGATAGAACACAGCGAAGTCTTAAATCCCCAGACGGGGGATCTGGAGAAGATCACACAGAGATTTCCTTATCATGATCAGGCAGACACTGTCTGCGTGGCAGAGGAAGAGTTTCTTTACGAACCATTGTTTTCATTCCAGGGATTCCGGTACCTGAAGATTGTGGGACTGCAGGGAAAGCTGGAACCGGAACAGTGCGGCTGTGCGGTGCTGGAGACGGAGATGGACGACACTTGTTCCTTCCGGTGCAGCCATGAGGGAATCACCCGGCTGGTAAAAAATGCTTACTGGAGCCAGTGCGGCAACATGATCTCCATTCCCACGGACTGCCCCCAGAGGGAAAGGGGCGGTTTTACCGGAGACGCGCAGATTTTCTGCACCACCGCCAGCTGGAACCAGGATGTGTCGGGATTTTTGCGCAGATGGCTGAAACAGTGCCGGCTGGAGCAGCTGGAGCGGGGGCAGATTCCCATTGTGGTTCCCTACACGGACGCTTATCGTTTATCGGAACCCAATCCGGGCTGGACGTCCGCAGGCTGGGGGGACGCCATCATTTTCGTGCCCCTGGATCTTTACAGGGCATACGGAAATCCGGCGGTTTTGCGGGAAAATTATGCGGCCATGGAAAAATGGATGAATTATGTGACGGCATGTGCGGAAGACAGCATGCCGGAACAGTATTATATGGATTTCGGTAAGAGACGGTATATGAGATATCTCTGGAATACCGGGTATCACTGGGGAGACTGGCTGATGCCGGGATACTCCGACGAGGAAGGGGTTGCCATAAGCAAGGAAATCACGGCATCGTTATTTTATTACCGCCAGGCCGTATGCATGGAGAAAATCAGCCGGATTCTGGAGGAGGAAGGCTGGATTCAGGGACGGAGCGTCTATTACGGCAACCTGGCCGGGAATATCCGGGACGCGTTTCACCGGATTTATGTCACGGAGGATGACAGGCTTACCCGGGAACTGCAGGGGCTGTATGTGATGGCGCTTACTTTCCATATGGTGGAAGGGACAATGGGGGAAAATTTTGCCCGGCGTCTTGACGAACTGGTAAAAGAAGCCGATTATCATTTGGGGACAGGATTTTTGTCCACACCTTTTCTTCTGGACGCACTGTGGGAGAACGGTTATCATGACACCGCGTACAAAGTGCTGTATCAGGAAAGCTTCCCTTCCTGGATGTACGAAATCAGGAACGGGGCCACCACCATCTGGGAGCACTGGGACGAGATAAGGGAAGACGGAAGTTTCTGCGGCGGCAGTTTCAACCATTATGCCTTCGGCTGCATTGCGGACTTTATATACCGCCGGATAGCGGGAATAAAAAGGCTGTCCCCGGGCTCCGGAAATGTATGCTTTCTGCCGGAGGCAGTGGAAGGAATTTCGTCCGCGGAGTTTTCCTGGCGCACCATGTACGGCTGGCTCCATGTAAAGTGGGAGATGGAGGGAGACGAATTCCGTTATGTCATGGATATACCCCACGGAATGCGGGTTTTCCCGGGATGGGAAGTGGGGAACGTGATACTGGGCAGCGGTTTCCATGAAGGCCGGATTCCCAGGGGGGAACTTCGGGAACCGGAATTTGATATTGCGGATATATTTTGACGAAAAAAGGAGTCCGGGAAAATGCGGGAAAACGAGTATTTTCAGCAGGCGCTGGCAAATTTTACCTATGAAGTGGCAGGCGGGGGCGCCATACGTCATCTGACAGAGGCCGGATATACGGTAAAACAGATTATGGAGCAGCTGGATTTTCCTGTTCCCTATGAAAAAGTGCGCAGAGCGGTGTGGGAACATCTGGTCAGAACCCGGGGAGTCCTGCTGGAGGAGCCCGGCAGCGGAACGCGCAAAGAAAAGGCAGTGTATGTGCGGGAGTATGACAAATACGGCAAGTGCAGCTTCCGCAGGGTGGTCCGGGAAGAGGAGGCATCCAGAGAAATACACTGGCGGGAGCCGCTGGAAAGGGATTTGTCCCCGGAGCAGGTGCTTTCCGTTGTGCGGGCAAAAGTACAGGAAAACGGGGATGGAAACGCCTATGTTTCCTGCAGTTTCGGAATTCTGCGGCAGAAGGAGCCCCACAGGTACCGGAGCTGTCTGCAGTGCCTGGAGGAGCGGCAGCGGGAATACCTGGAGGGGCTGCCCTGGGAGAACAGGGAGGTCTACCACAGACTGGATTTGTGCATGATGGAGATTCTGGAAAAACTCTGCACGGCGGGACTCTATCAGGGCAGATGCTATTTTCTGGTTACCGGGGATACCATAAAAATCGGACAGGGGGACATGGAATAAGCTCGGAAGTAAACTTTCCACGCCGGACCGTGGGGTTTGTCATCGGAATAAAGTTTGATTGGTATGCGCGCCAAAGCGCGCCAGGGGTATAAGATTGAAAATTGAAAATACAATCCCAAGTTTGTGTCTGCGCGGCATCCACAAACTTGACATGCGCAAAAGGCCGCGCAGAAATGGAGGAAAAATGAAAAAAAGAAAGAAATAATACCAAAATATGAAAAAAATATTGACATTTCCTATATTTGGGTTTATATTAGTACTAATGTGATGTTGTTACGTTTATAGTAAGAGTGGCTTCCGGGCCACTCTTGCTTGTATGTTGGAGCAAATTTTTGGCGCAGGGCTCTTCTGCCGCGCAGGGCAGGGCGGATACAGGAAGCCGGTCCGGACAAAGGGCAGAATGGGCGGGAGCCGGGAGGAACCCGGAACAGAGGGGAGGCATATAAAATGTCCCGAAGAGAAGAATATGAAACAAAAACCGAGCAGCTGCTGGAACCCATTGCAGAGGAATGTGGTGTTTCCATATATGACGTGGAATATGTAAAAGAGGGCAGTGACTATTATCTCAGGGCTTATATTGACAAGGACGGGGGCGTAAATATCCAGGATTGCGAGAATGTGAGCCGAAGGCTGTCCGGAGAGCTGGACCGGGAGGATTTTATTCCGGATGCCTATATTCTGGAAGTCAGCAGTCCGGGACTGGGCCGTATCCTGAAGAAAGAAAAGCACCTGCGCGCTTCGGTGGGGGAAAAGGTGGAGATCCGGCTGTTTGGACCCATGGACGGCCGAAAGGATTTTTCCGGGACACTGGAGGATTTTGACCAGGAGAGTGTGACGATTCTGGAGGAAGAGGGCAGGACGACTTTGAAGCGCGCCGACATGGCAGTGATCCGTCTTGCAATTGACTTTTGACAATAATTTTGGGAGTCTGACCTGAAAAATGACGGGAAAAGGCAAATGCCTG
Source organism: uncultured Acetatifactor sp. (assembly GCA_910577185.1). Lineage (GTDB taxonomy): Bacteria > Bacillota > Clostridia > Lachnospirales > Lachnospiraceae > Acetatifactor. The sequence goes on along the minus strand of CAJTLR010000015.1, from coordinate 47,819 downwards.
GTGAGAGGTTTGGCGAAGAGCCGGAATGGAGGAAATGATGAATAAGGAGTTAATGGAAGCGCTTGACATTTTGGAAAGGGAAAAGGAGATCAGCAAGGAAACCTTATTTGAGGCCATCGAGAATTCACTGCTGACTGCCTGCAAGAACCACTTTGGCAAGGCAGACAATGTGCATGTGGAGATTGACCGGGAGACCTGCGATTTCCTGGTGTATGCGGAAAAAGAAGTTGTACCCGCCGCCGAGGATGTGGAGGACGGCTGTCTGCAGATTTCCCTGGACGATGCAAGGGAACTTTCCTCCAGGGCCCAGGTCGGGGACATGCTCCATGTGGAGATCAAGTCCAAGGAATTCGGACGAATCGCCACTCAGAATGCCAAAAACGTCATTCTGCAGAAAATCAGGGAAGAAGAACGAAGCGTTATCTATAACCAGTATTATGAAAAAGAACGGGACGTTGTGACCGGCGTGGTACAGCGTTATATGGGAAAAAATATCAGTATCAACCTGGGCAAGGCAGATGCCATGCTGAACGAGGGAGAGCAGGTGAAGGAGGAGGTGTTCCGGCCCACGGAACGGATCAAGGTCTACATTCTGGAAGTCAAGAATACCCCCAAGGGACCCAGAATTAATGTAAGCCGGACACATCCGGAGCTGGTGAAGCGCCTGTTTGAATCCGAAGTCACGGAGATCAAGGACGGGACGGTGGAGATCAAAAGCATTGCCCGGGAAGCAGGCAACCGCACCAAGATTGCCGTGTGGAGCAATAATCCCAACGTGGATGCGGTGGGTGCCTGCGTGGGTATGAACGGAGCCAGGGTGAATGCCATTGTGGACGAACTCCGGGGGGAGAAAATTGATATCGTGAACTGGGACGAAAATCCGGGCAACCTGATACAGAATGCCCTGTCCCCCGCAAAAATTGTGGCAGTGTTCGCGGACCCGGAGGAGAAGACGGCCAAGGTGGTGGTTCCGGACTACCAGCTGTCCCTGGCCATAGGCAAGGAAGGGCAGAATGCCAGACTGGCCGCCAGGCTCACGGGATATAAGATCGACATCAAATCAGAGACGCAGGCCAAGGACGCTCCGGGCTTCCGCTATGAGGATTACATAGAGGAAGACTATGGGGATTACGAGGACTATGAGGAATATGAAGGTGACGAGTACGGACAGGAAGGCCTGACGGAGGGGGAACCGGAGCAGACTTACGGGGAATATGAAGAACCGGATTTGTCTGGAACCGGCGAAGGCACGGAGGAAACGCCGGTTTATGAGGACGAAGGCGGGGAGCCTTACGGGGAAGGCGAAGATCCCGGGTTCCCGGAGGAAGAAGAGGAACTGCCGGAAGAATATCCGGAGGAACCGGAAATGCAGGAAGAATATGCAGACGCGGAGCTTCCGGAAGCCTGTGAGGAGGAGCCGGAATACGGAACTTCCGGAGAGGACAGGGAATGAGACGTTACAGTGGGTTTAAAATATAAGGGGCAGCGATTTTATGGCAAAAAAAATTCCTCTGAGGCAGTGTGTGGGCTGCGGTGAGATGAAGGGAAAAAGGGACATGATGAGGGTCCTGAAGACAGCCGAAAATGAGATATGCCTGGATATTACAGGCAAAAAGAACGGAAGAGGCGCATATGTTTGTAAGAGCAGGGAATGTCTGCTGAAAGCCAGAAAAAACAAGGGTCTGGAGCGTTCTTTCAAAATGAGTATTCCAAACGATGTATATGATATGTTAGAGGGAGAGTTTGAAAAGCTTGAAACAAAATAAAGTTTTGTTGCTGTTGGGAATTGCTATGAGGGGACGCAATCTGGTCAGTGGTGAATTCCAGACTCTGGAGGCAATTAGAAAAGGCTCCGCCATGCTGGTAATCATTGCGGAAGATGCGTCAGATAATACCAGAAAATTATTTTCCGATAAGTGTTCCTACTATCAGGTACCCATTGTATATTTTGGGACAAAGGAGTCTCTGGGAGGGGCCATCGGGAAGGATTTGAGGTCATCACTGGGCGTATGTGAAGCGGGATTAGCGGATGCGATTGTCAAACAACTGAAAGAGGAACAAAGCGCCGTTGAGGGCAGAAATGGAGGAAAGCATGGCGAAAGTAAAGGTACATGAACTTGCCAGGGAGTTAGAGGTGCAAAGCAAAGACATATTGGGCTTTTTGCAGGGAAAAGGAATAGAAGCAAAGGCTGCACAGAGTTCCATAGATGAGGAAGCCACGGCGCTGGTGAGGAAGGCATTCGGCAAGGGTGTAAAGAGTGCTCCTGAAAAAGCCGACGCGGCGAAAAAGAAAGAAGGCGGAAGAGACATCGGTAAGGAAACAGGAAAAGAAACGGTAAAAGAGGGGGCATCCAAGGCTCCCGTCAGGGAAGGGGCAAAGCCTGCCAGGGCAGCGGAGGCACCGGCAGAAGCGCCCAAAAAGAAGAAGACCATTATTTTTGTGAGCAATCCCCAGAATTCCAAGATGCAGGGACAGCGGCCCGGACAGGGGGGAGCGAACAAACGCCAGGGACAGGGCGGACCGAACAACAGGGCCCAGAACAGTTCCGGCGGCAGAAATGACAGAGGAGACCGCGGCGAGAAAAAACCCCAGCCCAATGTGCGGATTAAGCCGCTGACACCGCCGTCGCCCACACCGTCCGTGCAGATGGTGCCGCCCAAGCCTCCGGTTAAGACCAGGACGGAACCGGCCGAAAACCGTAAGCCCCAGATTCCGGTGAATGCGGAAGAGCAGAATGTGCAGATCCGGAGCGAAAGACCTGCGGTGGAAAAGATGCCGCCCGAAAAACTTCAGACGGAAAAGATCCAGCCCGAAAAGGTTCAGAACGAGAGAGCTGCGGTGGAAAAGGCCATGCCCGAAAAGAGCGGAAATGAAGTTATTTCCGCGGAAAGGCCCGTAAACGAAAGGCCTTCCGGCGACAAAGCCCAGGGAGACAGGGCTTTTCATGACAGGCCCCAGAATGACAGAGGTCAGGGGGACAGACCCAGAAGAGACCGTTTCCAGAATGACAGACCCCAGGGCGACAGATTCCAGGGGGACAGAAGCCAGGGCAGCAGACCCCAGAACGCGGGCGGCAGCCAGGACAGACCTGCCAGGCCGGGGCGTTTCCAGGGTGGATATGCCCAGGATGGACGCGGGAGAGACAACCGGGGCCAGGGCGGCAGCCAGGGAACCCAGGGGAACAGACAGGATCGCGGACAGTTCCAGCAAAGAGGAGGAAACGCGCAGAATGGCAGACCGCAGGGCGACAGACAAAGTGGATTTCAGAGAGGCGGCCGGCCGGGTGCTCCGGGCGGTATGGGTGATCGCCGCGGTCCGGGTGCTGGTCCGGGCGCTAACCGGGGTTTCAACGGTGCTCCGCGCGATGGCAGAGGCACTGGAGGACAGGGAACCGGATTCAGAGATAATAAACCGGGTAAAAGCTTTGTGGGAGAGGCTCCGGCAAAGGATATGGAAAAGAAGCGCGAGGAAGAAAAGAGGCGCGCAAACAGCCAGGAGAAGGGCAAACGCTCCAAGAAAGACCATATTTATGAGGAAGACGAGGCACTGAAGAAGAAACCCGGCAGATTCATTAAGCCTGAAAAGAAAAAGGAAGAGGCTGTGGAGGAGGTTATCAAGGTGGTAATCCTGCCTGACAGCATCACCATAAAGGAATTTGCCGAAAAGATAAAAGTACAGCCCTCCGTGATCGTGAAAAAGTTATTCCTGGAAGGAAAGATTGTGACGGTAAACCAGGAGATTTCCTACGAAGACGCGGAAAATCTTGCCATGGAATACGATATTCTCTGCGAGCGGGAAGTGAAGGTGGACGTGATCGAGGAACTGCTGAAGGAGGATGAGGAAGATTCCTCCGCGCTGCAGGAGAGACCGCCTGTGATCTGTGTCATGGGCCATGTGGACCACGGTAAGACATCGCTTCTGGACACCATCAGAAAGACCCATGTGACGGACCGGGAAGCCGGCGGCATCACACAGCATATCGGCGCTTACACGGTAACCGTAGAGGGACGCAAAATCACGTTCCTGGATACACCGGGACATGAGGCTTTTACCGCCATGCGTATGCGCGGCGCCAATTCCACGGACATTGCCATTCTGGTGGTGGCGGCGGACGATGGCGTGATGCCCCAGACCATAGAAGCTATCAGCCATGCCAAAGCGGCTGGCATTGAGATTGTGGTGGCAGTGAACAAGATCGATAAGCCTTCCGCCAACATTGAGAGAGTGAAACAGGAACTGACGGAATATGAACTGGTGGCCACGGACTGGGGCGGCAACACGGAGTTTGTGCCGGTATCCGCAAAATCAGGCCAGGGAATCGACGATCTGCTGGAGACAATCCTTCTGACGGCCGATATCATGGAGCTGAAGGCGAATCCTGACAGACGCGCCAGGGGTCTGGTCATCGAGGCGGAGCTGGACAAGGGAAGAGGCCCGGTGGCCACAGTCCTGGTACAGAAAGGTACGCTGCATGTGGGAGATTTTGTGTCCGCAGGCGCATGCCACGGCAAAGTCAGGGCCATGATAGACGACAAGGGCAGGAGAGTCAAGGAGGCAACCCCTTCCACTCCTGTGGAAATTCTGGGATTGTCAGATGTTCCCAGCGCGGGAGAAGTATTCCTGGCGCATGAAAATGACAAAACGGCGAAATCCTATGCAGAGACCTACCTGGCGCAGAATAAGGAGAAGATGCTGGAGGAGACCAGGAGCAGAATGTCCCTGGACGATCTCTTCTCCCAGATCAAGGAAGGTAATCTGAAGGAACTGAACCTGATCGTAAAGGCAGATGTGCAGGGAAGTGTGGAAGCGGTGAAGCAGTCGCTGATGAAGCTGTCCAACGAGGAGATTGTGGTGAAATGTATCCACGGCGGTGTGGGCGCCATCAACGAATCCGACGTGACGCTGGCCAGCGCTTCCAACGCGATTATCATCGGATTTAACGTGCGTCCGGATTCCACGGCAAAAGCCACGGCGGAGCGTGAAGGTGTGGACGTAAGACTGTACAAGGTGATTTACCAGGCCATCGAGGATGTGGAAGCGGCCATGAAGGGTATGCTGGATCCCGTATTCGAGGAGAAGGTTATCGGCCATGCGGAGATCAGGCAGATCTTCAAGGCTTCCCAGATCGGAAATATTGCCGGTTCCTATGTTATGGACGGTATTTTCCAGAGAGGATGCAAGGTCCGCATCACCCGCGAGGGAGAGCAGATTTATGAGGGATCCCTTGCTTCCCTGAAGCGGTTTAAGGATGATGTGAAGGAAGTAAAAGAAGGATTCGAGTGCGGCCTTGTATTTGAGGGCTTTGACAAGATACAGGAATTTGACGTGGTGGAAGCCTATATTATGGTGGAAGTGCCGCGATAGGTTTCCGGACTCTTTATTAGGGTGTAAATATGAAAAAAAACAATGTAAAAAATACCCGTATCAACGGGGAAGTGCAGCGTGTACTGGCAGAGGTTATCCGGGGAGAGATCAAGGATCCCCGGATCAGCCCCTGGACAAGCGTGGTATCCGTGGAAGTGGCTCCGGATCTGAAGAGCTGTAAGGCATGGATCAGCGTTCTGGGGGATGAGGAGGCCAGAAAGGCCACCCTGGAGGGCTTAAGGAGCGCGGACGGATTTATCAGGAACAAGCTTGCCAGGATCATAAACCTGCGCAATACGCCGGAGATTACTTTTGTCATGGATCAGTCCATCGAGTACGGGGTCAGTATGTCCAGAAAGATTGACGAAGTGATTGCGGCGGATGACGAAAAGGCCCGGAACCGGCAGGACACGGAACCGGCGGAGGAAAGAAAAGAAGATGTGGAAGAAGGCATGGGGGAGTAGAATATGATGAAACTGGACCTTTTGGAAGAATGTAAAGATGCAGAGAGGATTGGGATCAGCGGACATGTCAGGCCGGACGGCGACTGTGTGGGCTCCTGCCTGGGCCTTTGGCAGTATCTTGTGAAGTGTCTTCCCGGCGTAAAGGTGCAGGTGTATCTGGAGAAGCCGGCAGATATTTTCCGGGAGATAAAAGGTTTTGGGGAGATTGATTCCTCGTATCCCGAAGAGGAGCCCTTCGACGTATTTATCGTGCTGGACAGCGTGGCTGAAGCCGGCAGGATAGGGGATGCCTGGAAATATTTTCAGACCGCGAAAAAGACCATAAATATAGACCATCATATCAGCAATCCGGGCAGCGGCCACATCAGTGAAGTGCATCCGGAGGTGGGATCCACCAGCGAGCTGATCTATGATCTGATAGATCCGGACCGGCTGGACAGGGAACTGGCAACGGCGCTTTATGTGGGCATGATTCATGACACCGGTGTGTTCCAGTACTCCAACACCACCCCGGCCACCCTTGAAAAAGGGGCAAAGCTTATCAGCCACGGCGTGGATTTTCCCAGGCTGATTCAGGAGACTTTTTACCAGAAAACCTATGTGCAGGCACAGATCATGGGCAGAACCCTTATGGAGAGCATCCGTTTCCTGGACGAGAGCTGTATCGTCAGCGCCATTGACAAAAAGACCCTGGAATTTTATCACGCGGAGCCCAAAGATCTTGACGGCATAGTGAACCAGTTGCGCAATATTGAGGGCATTGAATGTGCCATATTTATGTACCAGACCAATGTGCTGGAGTATAAGGTGAGCCTGCGTTCCGGTGAAAAGGTCAATGTGGCGGATATAGCCGCTTATTTTGGGGGCGGCGGACACGCCAGGGCCGCGGGCTGTACCATGTCGGGCACTTTTCATGACTGTGTGAATAATCTTTCCTTACATATAGAAAAGCAGCTGAAAAGATGGAATGAGACATGATAAACGGAATTGTGATAGTACAGAAAGAACCCGGATTTACCTCCCATGATGTGGTGGCGAAGATGAGGGGAATCTGCGGCCAGAAAAAGATCGGCCATACGGGAACCCTTGACCCCATGGCGGCAGGCGTGCTGCCGGTATGTCTGGGGAGCGCCACAAAGATCTGCGACATGCTGGCTGACAGGGACAAAGAATATGTGGCGGGACTTCTGCTGGGGCTGGAGACAGATACCCAGGATACCACAGGGCAGATTTTGGCAGACAGGCCGGTGCAGGCCCCGGAGGAGGAAATCCGACGGATTATGCATTCTTTTGTGGGAGAATACTGGCAGGTTCCTCCCATGTATTCGGCCCTGAAGGTCAACGGCAGGAAGCTGTATGAGCTTGCCAGGGCAGGAAAAGAAGTGGAGCGGAAGGCCCGCCGGGTCATGATACATGAGCTGGAGATACTGGAATGCCGTCTGCCGGTGATTTTGTTCCGGGTGGTGTGTTCCAAGGGAACCTATATCCGGACGCTGTGTGCGGACATCGGACAGAAAGCGGGCTGCGGGGGAGTCATGCAGAGCCTGGAGCGCACCAGGGTTGGCTCCTTTTGCCTGGAGGATGCTTTTACCCTAAAAGAACTCCAGCACAAAAAGGATGAAAACCGGCTGGAGGACGCGGTTCTTCCGGTGGACAGTGTGTTTGCGGACTGCCCGGCGCTTCATGTGGAGCCGGTGTTTTGCCGGCTGCTGGACAATGGCAATGTGATCCTGCCGGAGCAGACCATGGAAAAGAAATGTTACGACCCGGAACGCCGGGTGAGGGTATACAGGCCGGAGGGCAGTTTTGCGGGTATTTATGCCTATAGCCCGGAAAGAAAATGCTATAAGCCTGTAAAAATGTTTTTAGGGAAAGAGTGATTTCAAATTGAAAATCATTACTGATACAACGGAAATCCGTTTAGAGAGGGAGACGGCAGCCGCCATTGGAAAATTTGACGGGATTCATATCGGCCACAGAAGACTTCTGGAGGAGATCCTGTCAAGGAAATCCGAAGGCCTGGCTGCCTGTGTTTTTACGTTTGATCCGCCGCCGGCGGTACTTTTCGGCGGCGCTGACGGAAAAGAGCTGACTACCAAGGAAGAGAAACGGATCCTGTTTGAACGTATGGGCGTGGATATTCTCATCGAATTTCCACTGAACCGCCGGACGGCTGCCACGCCGCCGGAACGTTTTGCCCGGGAGGTTCTCGCCGGGGGGATGCACGCCCGCTTTCTCGCCGCGGGGACGGATCTTTCTTTCGGGGCGGGAGGCGCCGGAAACGCGGCGCTTCTGGGCTTACTGGGTCCCGAACTGGGCTTTCAGGTCAGGACGATAGAAAAGGTGTCCCTGGACGGGACAGAGGTCAGTTCCACTTTCGTGCGTACCCGGGTGGAGAGCGGCCATATGGAATGGGCAGGGAGGCTGCTGGGAATGCCGTACATGATTGCCGGCAGGGTGGTGGGTGGAAAGCGGCTGGGAAGGACACTTGGCTTTCCCACCATAAATATACTGCCGCCGGATACCAAGCTTCTGCCACCCAACGGGGTTTATTCTTCCCGGGTGTGCGTGAAAGGAAAAGAATACCGGGCCATAACCAATATAGGCTGTAAACCCACGGTAACGGAAGAGAAAAAAACAGGCGTGGAATCCTATCTATATGACTTTGAGGGGGATATCTACGGGGAGGAAGCAGAAGTATATCTGCTGAAATTCCACAGGCCGGAGCGGCGTTTTGACAGTGTGGACGAGCTGCAGAGGCAGGTACGCCAGGATATTGATGCCGGAAAATCATAGAAAACTATTGGAAACTTTAAAAACGAGTTTACTCGGGAGAGAAAACAAATGAGCGCAAGTATACTTTTGTCAATGGCGGGAGGTCTGGGACTATTTTTGTTTGGGATGCGCGTGATGAGCGATTCCATAGAAAAGGTTGCAGGTGCGAAACTTCGCCGTATTCTTGAAATTTTTACCACCAACCGTTTTACCGGCATGGTGGTGGGAATTGTCTTTACCGGCATCATTCAGTCATCTTCGGCCTGTACGGCCATGGTGGTCAGTTTTGTCAACGCCGGCCTGATGAATCTGTATCAGGCGGCGGGTGTCATATTCGGTGCCAATATCGGTACCACAGTCACGTCCCAGCTGGTTTCCTTCAATCTGTCGGCCTATGCGCCCATCATTTTGCTGGCGGGTGTGCTGACGGTGATGTTCTGCAAAAACGACAGAATCAAAAAGTTTGCCGACATTATCATCGGTTTCGGGGTTTTGTTCCTGGGACTCAGCACCATGTCCGGCTCCATGGCGGGCATGAGGGAGGTTCCGGAGATCGTGAATCTGATGGCTTCCCTGAAAACCCCGCTGGTGGGTACTCTGGTGGGGCTGCTTCTGACCACCGTAATACAGAGTTCTTCCGTCACGGTGAGTATTGTACTGCTGCTGGCAAACCAGGATCTGCTGACGCTGCAGATTGCGGTGTACATTATCCTGGGCTGTAACATCGGGGCTTGTACCACGGCCCTGCTGGCATCCATGGCAGGTAAAAAAGACGCCAAAAGGGCGGCCCTGATTCATTTCTGGTTTAACGTGATCGGTACGGCGCTTCTGTACATGATTCTTTTTGTGGCAGAGGAACCTGTGATGAAGATGATCTGGGCTATTTCGGCGGACAAAGGCCGTTTTGTGGCAAATGCCCACACCATTATCAAGATATTCCAGGTTATCGTGCTGTTTCCTTTTTCCAACGGGATTGTGAAGCTGTCCTGCCTGTGTGTTCCCGGGGAGGATGTGAAGGTCAGCTACCGCGAAAGCTATCAGCTGAAATACATAGGGGACAAGGTGGTATTCAATCCTGCAACGGCTGTTGTGGAAGTGGTAAAAGAGCTGGACCGCATGGCTTCCCTGGCAAGCGAAAATCTGACCAGGGCCATGAATGCGCTGGTCACTCTGGATGAGGAGGACATCAGCGAAGTCTATGAGGTGGAGAAAAATATTAATTTCCTGAACCATGCCATAACGGATTACCTGGTGAAAATCAACCAGACCACGCTTCCCATAGAAGACCTGAAAAGTCTGGGCGCCCTCTTCCATGTAGTGAACGATATAGAGCGGATCGGAGACCATGCGGAAAATGTGGCGGATGCGGCCAAGCAGCGGAAAGAGACGGGGATTGTGCTCAGCAGGGAGGCCCAGACGGAACTGGGAGAGCTGCTGGATATGGTAAATAAGCTGATACGGTATGCCATAGACATGTTTGCCAGAAGCGATGAGAGCCATATGAAGGAAGTCATTGCCCTGGAAGACCAGGTGGATGCCAAGGAAAAGGACATGCAGAAGCGCCATGTCATGAGGCTGACCAGGGGAGAATGTTCCCCGGAAGCCGGCATGCTGTTTTCGGACATTGCATCGGGGCTGGAGCGTGTGGCTGACCATGCCACCAATATCGCCTTTGCCATCATCACCGCGGACGACGAATGAAAATAATGTTTGCAGCAGTTCGGGGACAGGCTGCCATGTAACAGTCCAGACAAGTTTCTGGACTGTTTTTATGCGCGCGGGCGCGTGACATTCCACTACTCGATTGACTTTTTCGAAATCCGGTTTGTGCCGGTGAGACCTGACAGGCAGGAAAAGGGGCCGGCTGTGGCGGCTATTACAAAAAATGAAAAATATTTCATAAAGATGTTGACAGAATTGTCTCATGAATGTATAATTTCCTTTGGAAGCGTAACAAATTTGTAACAAATTCGTCAAAGATATTTAAAATTGGGAAAATGGGGAAAGCGCATCCATGCCCGCGGGTCCCGGAGGTTTCCGAAAGCGGAAAACAGGCGGGGGAAATCATTTTCAGGGAAAGACGCGGCCGGAAGAAGATGCGCAACAAGTTGTCCCATAGGACAATGGCATAAGGAGAATCGTACATGAGATATTTAAAGAACAGAAAGACAATGGTAGCGACCGCAGGCCTGATGCTCTGCATGGCACTGCATCCCATCACGGCATATGCGGAGGAGACAAATGTGCTGCAGGCCGCAGGTGTGACATCGGTTCTGGAGACAAAGCTGTCAGCCGAGGAGTATCTTGAACTTGGCCAGCAGGCACAGGGGGCAGCCTGGGGATATACCAATATCGGAATCGCCAATGTGGAGGCCGGAAATCTGAACGTGAGGGAGACTCCCTCCACAGACGGAAAGATGGTGGGCAAGATGCCAAAGGATTCCGCCTGTGAAGTGCTGGATACGGCGGATGGCTGGGCACATATTAAGTCGGGTGAAGTGGAAGGCTATGTGAGCATGGAATTTCTGCTCACCGGACCCGACGCGAAACTCAAGGCAGACGATATCGTGCGCACGGTTGTGGTGGTAAACGGGGACGGCCTGAATGTAAGGGACGAACCCAATACGGAGAGCGCCGTGCTGACCCAGGTGCCCAAGGGAGAGGAGATCGAGTATGTGGAAACCCTGGACGGGTGGATCAAGGTGTCCATCGACGGGGAAGAGGCCTATGTGGCCTCAGAGTTTGTGACTGTGACAGAGCGTCTTGACACGGCAATCACCATGTCGGAGCTTCTCTATGGACAGGGTGTGTCCGATGTGCGCGTGGAACTGGTGGAATATGCAAAGCAGTTTGTGGGAAATCCTTATGTGTGGGGCGGTACCAGTCTGACCAAGGGCGCCGACTGTTCCGGATTTGTATTAAGCGTGTTTAAGAAGTTCGGTGTTTCCCTGCCGCATCATTCCGGTTCCCAGGCGGGATGCGGTACAAAGATTTCCGCAGGGGATCTGCAGCCGGGAGATCTGGTATTTTACTCCAACAGCCGGGGCACCATAAATCATGTGGCCATCTATATCGGAGGAGGCCAGGTAATCCATGCCAGCAGCCCCAGAACCGGAATCAAGATCAGCAATTACAAATACCGCACGCCGGTGAAGTATGTGCGCATCCTGAGCCAGTAAGCGAAAGCCATGATTATCTGTCCCAAGGACATTATATGTCCCAAAGGAAAATTTAAGTTTACAAGCCGGCGGGAATGTGCTATGATAAATAAGTATGGAAGACGGAAAATGATAATCCGTCCCAGCCGACGCCCAGAACCGGGAGACTCCGACCCGTTCTTAGTGTCCGGTGGTCAAAATGCAAGGAGGAAGAAACATGATTTCAAAGGAAAAAAAGACAGCGATTATGAATGAGTATGCCAGGACTCCCGGGGATACCGGATCTCCTGAGGTACAGGTGGCAGTACTGACAGCCAGGATTCAGGAGCTCACGGAGCATCTGAAAGTGAATCCCAAGGATCATCATTCCCGCCGCGGTATGTTGAAGATGGTTGGTCAGAGACGCGGTTTTCTGGAGTATTTGAAAAAGAAGGATATTGAGAGATACCGTGCCCTGATTGAGAGACTTGGATTGAGAAAATAAGTCAGATAAAAGCGGAGGATAGCTGAAGAATATTCGGCTCTCCGCTTTTTCGCGTTGTTTATTCCCGCGGGCAATGAGGAAAAACGCCATGTTTACATGGATATTAAAGCCAATTTTTAATTGGCTTGGGAATGCCGCGGAGGGACTGACTGCAGGTTCCCGGCGCGTAAGCCGGCGGGAATCCGAAAGTTTATGTTCAGAATTTACCTGGAACAGAAGAAAGTTCCGAGACCGCTGAAAAGGGTATGGAGACAGGCCATGTGTTTTTCAGTAGTTTCGGTGTCTTCTGTTCCTGTAACGCAGGGGAGGGCAGTCAGGAATGCCTTCACTGTAATATCATATTACCGTGGAAAGCGGTGGAATGGAGGAAAGATATGTATCAGAGTTATGAAATGGAACTGGCCGGACGCACCCTGAAAGTCGATATAGGCAGGGTGGGCAAGCAGGCCAACGGATGCGCGTTTATGCATTACGGGGATACGGTTGTGCTGAGTACGGCCACCGCATCCGAAAAACCCAGGGAGGGAATCGATTTCTTCCCTTTAAGCGTGGAGTATGAGGAGAAGCTTTATGCTGTGGGCAAGATTCCCGGAGGTTTCAATAAGAGAGAGGGAAAAGCCAGCGAGAATGCGGTGCTGACCAGCCGTGTCATCGACAGGCCCATGCGCCCGCTGTTTCCCAAGGATTACCGCAATGATGTGACTCTCAACAACATGGTCATGAGCGTTGACCCTGCGTGCCGCCCGGAAGTGGTTGCCATGCTGGGCGCCGCCATCGCTACCAGTATTTCGGACATTCCCTTTGACGGCCCCTGTGCCATGACCCAGGTTGGCATGGTAGACGGGCAGCTGGTGATCAATCCTTCCCAGGAAGCCTGGAAAAACGGTGACCTGAACCTGACGGTGGCATCCACCAAACAGAAGGTGATCATGATTGAGGCGGGCGCCAATGAGATTCCGGAAGACAAAATGATCGAGGCCATCTACAAGGCCCATGAGATCAACCAGACCATCATTGCCTTTATCGACAAGATTGTGGCAGAGGTGGGAAAGAAAAAGCATGAATATACCAGCTGCGCCATTCCGGAGGAAATGTTTGAGGAGATCAGGAAACTGGTTCCCTCCGAGGAGATGGAGACAGCCGTATTTACGGACGACAAGCAGACCAGGGAGGAAAATATCCGGAATATCACTGCAAAGCTGGAGGAGGCTTTTGCCGGAAACGAAGAGTGGCTGGCTGTCCTGGGCGAGGCAGTTTACCAGTATGAGAAAAAGACGGTCCGCAAGATGATCCTGAAGGATCACAAGCGTCCCGACGGACGCTCCATCAGCCAGATCCGTCCCCTGGCAGCGGAAGTGGACATCATTCCCAGGGTGCATGGTTCCGCCATGTTCACCAGAGGACAGACCCAGATCTGCAATGTATGTACCCTGGCGCCTTTGTCCGAGCAGCAGAAAATAGACGGGCTGGACGAAAACGAAGTGAGCAAGAGATATATGCACCATTATAATTTCCCGTCCTATTCGGTGGGAGAGACAAAGCCTTCCAGAGGACCGGGACGGCGGGAGATCGGACATGGCGCCCTGGCAGAGAGAGCCCTTCTGCCGGTTCTTCCCAGCGAGGAGGAATTCCCCTATGCCATCCGTACCGTGTCAGAGACCTTTGAGTCCAACGGTTCCACCTCCATGGCTTCCACCTGCGCGTCCTGTATGTCACTGATGGCGGCAGGAGTTCCCATCAAGAGGATGGTTGCCGGTATTTCCTGCGGACTGGTCACAGGGGAGACGGATGATGATTATGTGCTGCTGACGGATATCCAGGGACTGGAGGATTTCTTCGGGGACATGGATTTCAAGGTGACGGGCACCACGGAGGGTATCACTGCCATTCAGATGGATATCAAGATTCATGGTCTTACCAGAGCCATTGTGGAAGGCGCCATTGCAAGATGCCGGGAGGCAAGATTCTTTATCATGGATAACTGCATGAAGCCGGCCATTGCGGCTCCCAGACCGGAAGTGGGGGCTTACGCGCCCAAGATCATCTCCATCCAGATTGATCCGGAGCGTATCGGGGATGTGGTAGGCCAGAGGGGCAAGACCATCAATGAGATTATTGCCCGCACCGGCGTGAAGATTGACATCACCGACGATGGCAATGTATCCGTATGCGGCACGGACAAGGAAATGATGGACAAGGCCGTGGATATGATCAAGATCATTGTCACTGACTTTGAGGAAGGCCAGATCTTCAGGGGTAAGGTGGTCAGCATCAAGGAATTCGGTGCGTTTCTCGAGTTTGCACCTGGCAAGGAGGGAATGGTTCACATTTCCAAGATTGCAAGGGAGAGAATCAACCGTGTGGAAGATGTGCTGACTTTGGGAGATATGGTGAACGTGGTATGCCTGGGCAAGGACCGCATGGGCAGAATCAGATTCTCCATGAAGGACGTGGCACAGAAGTAAAAAACCAGGAATCCCGTCCGCGGGATTCCTTTTTGTGTGCAGGGGCGCGTAAGGAAATTAGCAGCGAAAGCTGCACGCGCCCCGCGCGGCGAGTAGTGGAGAGGGACGTTCCCCTACTGGATTGTACACGGGTGCATAAGGAAAATAGTTGCTGACGCAACATGCACCCGGCGCGCGAGTAGTGGAGAAGAGCATTCCCCTACTGGATTGTACACGGGTGCATAAGGAAAATAGTTGCTGACGCAACATGCACCCGGCGCGGCGGGTAGTGGAGAAGAGCATTCCCCTACTGGATTGTACACGGGTGCATAAGGAAAATTGTGCAGGGGCGCGTGAGGAAATCAGCAGCAAAAGACGCCCGGGGAAGAGGGCGGCACCGCCATACATACAAGTCCGGGAGCAGGCGGCGCCGCAATATGGATGGAATTTTTATGAGAAAGAAAAGGAGGCATGTATGCTGACAAAGGATTTGTGTAAAGAGGCTTTAAGGCGGGCGCTGGCTACGGGTGCGGATTATGCGGAGGTATTTGCCGAGCATACGCTGAGCAAAAATATCAACATGATATCCGGCAGGACGGATAAAATCGGGGATGCGGTGATCTCTGGCGTGGGAATCCGGATTTTTAAGGGAACCAGGTGTGTGTCAGGATCCGCTTCCTCCCTGGCGCCGGAGGCAGTGCTGGACTGTGCGTCCAGGGTGGCTTCCGCCATGGCGGAGGGCAGCGGGATTTCGGATATTGTACTGCGGGAGAGACTGTTCGGAGACATTCATCCGGTGAAAATTGTGCCCGCAGGAGTGGAAAATTCCTATAAAATCGATTACCTCAGGGAGGCCTGCCTGGCGGCGAAAGAGTATCACGATGAAATATCCCAGGTCAACGGCAACTATATGGAAGTGGACCATAAGATCCTCATTGCCACCAGTGAGGGGCTGTTTGCACAGGACCGGCAGATTCGCACCAGGGTTTCGGTTTCTTCCATTGCCAGCAAAGATGGGGAGAACCAGACCGGCAGCATGAGTCCCGGGGCCAGAAAAGGACTGGAACTTTTTGAGGATCTGGACCCGAAGGAGCTGGGCAGGAAGGCTTCCGCCCAGGCTGTCACCATGCTCCACGCCGGTTATATCAAGGCGGGCACCATGCCCGTGGCCATAGAGAACGGATTTGGGGGGGTTATTTTCCATGAGGCCTGCGGACATTCCCTGGAGGCCTCCCATGTGGCCCTGGGCCAGTCCCAGTTTACGGGAAAGCTGGGGACGCAGATTGCAAACACCAAGGTAACGGCAATTGACGACGGAACGATTCCCAATGCATGGGGTTCCGTGAATATTGACGACGAGGGCACGCCTGCCCGGAAAAACGTACTCATTGAGAACGGCATTCTGAAGTCATATATGATCGACAAGCTGAACGGACGCAGAATGGGCATGGAGTCCACGGGGAATTCCAGGCGCCAGAGTTACCAGTTTGAGCCCACTTCCAGAATGACCAATACCTATATCGGGGCGGGGGAAGACCGGGACGAGGATATCATTGCTTCCATTGAATACGGGCTTTATGCCAGGAGTATGGGAGGAGGATCCGTAAACCCTGTCACCGGGCAGTTTAATTTTGCGGTGCTGGAAGGCTATATGATCAGGAACGGGAAGATCTGTGAGCCTGTGCGGGGGGCAAGTCTCATCGGCAGGGGTTCCGATATTATCATGGATATTGACATGGTGGGCAAAAACGTGAAGCGGGCCCAGGGAATGTGCGGCGCTTCTTCCGGCAGTATTCCCACGGATGTGGGACAGCCGCTGATCCGCGTATCCTCCATTACGGTGGGGGGAAGATGACGCAGAGGGATGCCTGAAATATGCTTGCCTGCATGCGGTAAACCTGCCGGAAAGGGGAAGCCGCGGAAGGCGGGAAGAATTGGCAGACATGCCCTGTAACTGGAATGGGATATGAAATATCGTGCCGTTTGAAACGGAAGAATGAGAGGTTGAAATGATATATCGGGAATTTAAGGATGCCGTGGTCAAATATGCCGTGGAGAATGCGGTCACCGACTATGAATTATATTATGAGGAGAGCGAATCCACGAAAGCGGAGATTTTCAGGGAAGAGGTTAAGGGATACAGCAGCAGTAATGCCATGGGAATCTGTTTCCGCTGTATCGTGGACGGGAAGACGGGTTATGCTTCCACTGAGAACATGACGGAAGAAGAGGCAAAATCCCTGGTACTGAGGGCAATGGACAACGCAGGATCCATTGAGAGTGAGGAAGAATCTTTCATCCATAAGCAGGGGGACAATTATGCCGTCTGTGGGGAGGAGAAGGAAGCTGCACCCAATGGCAGCGAGATCATTGACATGGCCCTGGCGCTGCAGAGGGAATTATACCGGGCAGACGGACGCGTGACGGATGGCACCCAGTCTGCTGCGGCCCATATAGGAGAAACATATGCCATCTGTAATTCCAACGGCCTGGACCTGGAAGACAAAGTTTCTTATGATGCCTGCTACTGCCTGCCCCTGGTGGAAGCGGACGGTGAAATGTATGATGGCTTTGCGGACAGGAGGGGAAACCGGAAGGAGTTTGACCTGAAAGCCCTGGCAGGGAAAGCAGTGGAGGATGCGGTGTCCTGCATAGGCGCGGGCAGTGTTGCCAGCGGAAAGTATACGGTCCTGATTTCCGGCAAGGCCATGGCCACCCTGCTGGGGACGTTTTCCAGCGTCTTTTCCGCGGAACAGGCCCAGAAGGGAATGTCCCTGCTGGCGGGAAAAGAGGGAGAAAACATTGCGGCGGAGGGAATTACCATTGTGGATGATCCCAGGTACGAAGACAGTGCCGCCAAGAGGACTTTTGACGGGGAAGGGGTGGCGGCTTACGCCAAGAACGTGGTGGAAAAGGGACGTCTGGTCACGCTGCTCCACAATCTGAAAACCGCGGCCAGGGCGGGGGTAAAATCCACCGGAAACGCCAGCAAGACTTCCTATGCGGCAGTGGTGGGAGTCAGTCCCTTTACTTTTTACATCAGCTCCGGGGAGGGCACAAAAGAAGAATTATTTTCGGCGGCAGGAGAGGGGATCTATGTGACGGAAGTGACGGGTCTTCACGCGGGGGCGAATCCTGTCACCGGGGATTTCTCCCTTTCTTCCAAAGGCTTTCTGGTGAAAGCGGGCAGAAAAGACGCGCCTGTTAAGAACTTTACAATCTCGGGCAATTTTTTTGCCCTGCTGAAGGAAATCGAAAGGACAGGGGCAGACCTGGAATTTGTGAACGGCAGGTTTGGTTCGCCCACCGTGATGGTCAGGGACATGGCGGTGGCAGGGAATCAGTGAAAACGGAATAACGGAATAACGGGCATTTGCTGTCGGGAAAGACGCGCGATTTTTTTTCGCGCGTTTTTTTACATTTGTTTATATTTATTTAATTGTATTTTCCGTGAAAAAGTTTAAAATGATACGTAGCAGCTAAAGATATGTTTGTTCATCTGTCAGGAGGCAATGAATATGAGGGAGAAATTGCAGCGTTTTATGTGGGGCCGTTACGGAAATGACAAATTCAACCAGTTTCTGCTGGCATGTGCTTTTGCCAGCCTGCTCATTTCTTTTTTTGGCGGCGGCTTATTCTATATGATTGCCACAGTGATCATGGTTTATGCATATTTTCGCATGTTTTCCAGAAATATCAGCAGACGTTCCGAAGAAAATCAGAAATATCTCAGGCAGACCATGAAGGTCAGGGGCTTTTTCACAAAGAAGAAAAATGAGTGGGGGCAGCGTAAAATATACCATATTTACAAATGTCCCAACTGTAAACAGAAGATCAGGGTGCCCAGGGGCAGGGGCAGGATTGCCATCAGCTGCAGAAAGTGTGGTAACGAGTTTATCAAAAAGAGTTAAGCGAGGGTGGAATGTTCGGGTATATTATAGTAAATAAGGCCGAGATGAAGTTTAAGGAATTTGATGTTTATCATTCTTATTACTGCGGTATCTGCCGGGATTTAAAACGGAAATACGGCGCCCTGGGACAGATTTCCCTGAGCTATGACATGACATTTCTGGCCATACTGCTGACCGGCCTGTATGAACCGCAGACAAGGCGGGGCAGCTGTAAATGCATTGCGCATCCCTTTGAGAGCCACGAGACCAGGAATAATATTTTTACGGAATATGCCGCGGACATGAATGTGCTGTTTGCCTGCTATAAATGCCGGGACGACTGGGAAGACGAAAAAAAGATCGGGAAGCTGGTTCTGGGAAAACTTCTGGAGGGGAAAACCGGAAGGCTCAAACTGGCATACGCGGAGAAAATCAGGAGGCTGAATCTGCTGATGCAGGATTTTTCGGACGCGGAGCAGTCGGCGAAGGCAGACATCGACACTCTGGGAGGGCTGTTCGGCAGGGTCATGGCTGAGATTGTGGCGGCCCGGGAGGACGAATGGGCAGAAGGGCTGCGCCAGCTGGGATTTTTTCTGGGAAAATTCATTTATCTCTGTGACGCATATGAGGATGTGGAGCAGGATATCAGGAAGGGAACGCCCAATCCCCTGAAGCAAAAGTATGAAAACCTGGATTTTGAGGAAGAATGTAAGACAATACTGATGATGATGATGTCGGAGTGCTGCAGGGAATTCGAGCGTCTGCCCATTTTGGAAAATGTGGAAATTCTCCGCAATATTCTGTATTCCGGGGTCTGGTGCAGGTATGAGGCAGTGCGTGAGAAGCGCCAGAAGGAAATGGGGCGCAGCGCTGACGGCATGGCCGGAAATTCGGAAAACGAAAGTTAATTTTTGGGGTGGTGAAGGAGGCCGGGCCAGGCCTTTTTCAGGGAGAAGGACCCGGAATCGAGGAGAACATGTACGATCCGTACAGTGTGTTAGGCGTAAGCAGAAATGCTTCCGAGGAAGAGATCAAAAAGGCATATAAAGCGCTGAGCCGCAGGTATCATCCGGATGCCAATGTGAACAATCCCAACAAGGCCCAGGCGGAGGAGAAATTCAAGGAGATTCAGGGCGCTTACCAGCAGATTATGAAAGAGCGTACATCAGGATACGGCGGACCGAATTACGGGGGCGCTTCCCGGACCGGGAACGGATACGGCAGGACGGGAAGCCGGGGAGGTTCTTATGGCGGCTTCGGATACGGCCCCTTCGGCGGGTTCGGGTTTGGCGGCTTCGGCCAGGGGCAGACCACCGGATATGAGGAAAATACGTACCTGAGGGCGGCGGGCAACTATATCCGCAACGGATATTACAAAGAGGCCAGGACGGCGCTGGACAATGTGGACAGCCGTGAGCGGAACGCCAGATGGTATTATTACAGTGCCATCGCCCACTCGGGCCTGGGAAACAATGTGGCGGGCCTGGAACATGCCAGAAAAGCTTCGGCCCTGGAACCGGACAATTTTGACTACAGACAGCTGGTGCAGCAGTTTGAGAGCGGGGGAAGCTGGTACGAACAGCGCCAGGCGGCATATGGTTATCCCACCTTTGGCGGGGGGAATCTCTGCCTGAAGTTCATGATTGCCAATATGATCTGTAATTTCTGCTGTCTTGGCGGCGGGTGCTGCGGGGGACACGGAATGTATTATTACTGAGCACCTGTCCGTGTAACCTGAATCCGGCGCGGAAAGTATGCAATACGGGACCTGCGGAGGGCAGGAAGGATTTTTCGGACAGACTCCGGATTGGTTCTTGCATTTTGCAGCCACTTCGATTATAATGGAAAAACAAGATGTAGATACGCAGCAAATAAAACACCACAATATGTAGTGAAACCGTATCCGCAAATGCTTGCGGTGCGGTTTTTTTGTGCAGGGGGTAAGCATGAGGATTCAAAAAAGGGACGGGCGTATTGTGCCTTATGAAGAGGATAAAATCACAGCCGCCATTGAGAAAGCAAACAATGAAGTAGAAGAGAAGGACAGGGCGGGCGGGGCCCTGATCCGGGAGATTCTGGACGCGGTCCAGGAGGAGGGCAGGGAACTGCAGGCCGTGGAACATGTGCAGGATGTGATCGAGCAGCATCTGGTGCAGGGAAACAAGTATGCCCTGGCCAAAAAATATATTGTATACCGTTACCAGCGGAGCCTGATGCGGAAATCCAACACCACGGATGAATCCATTCTGAAGCTGCTGCGCAATGAAAATAAGGAGCTGGCAGAGGAAAATTCCAATAAAAATACACGGCTGGCCTCCACCCAGAGGGACTATATCGCGGGCGAGGTGTCCAGGGATGTGACCAGGCGCATGCTGCTTCCGGAGCATCTGTCCATGGCCCATGACAATGGCGTGTTTCATTTTCATGACGCGGACTATTTTATCCAGCCTATTTTTAACTGCTGTCTGATCAATATCAGGGATATGCTGGACAATGGTACATCCATAAACGGAAAAATGATAGAGTCACCCAAGAGTTTCCAGGTGGCCTGCACGGTTACCACACAGATCATAGCGGCCGTGGCCAGCAACCAGTACGGGGGGCAGTCCGTGAACATTAAGCATCTGGGCAAATACCTGAGAAAAAGCAGGGAAAAGTTTACCCTGCAGCTGGAAGAAGAGTTCGGCGGCAGCCTGGATGGGGACACAAAGGAAAAAATCGTGGAGATGCGACTTCAGGACGAGCTGCGCTCCGGGGTCCAGACCATACAGTATCAGATCAACACCCTGATGACCACCAACGGCCAGTCTCCCTTTGTGACGCTGTTTCTGCATATTGATGACGAAGATCCCTATATCGGGGAGACGGTCCGCATTATCGAGGAAATATTGAGACAGCGCCTCCAGGGAACCAAAAACGAGATGGGGGTGTATGTGACGCCGGCGTTTCCCAAGCTGGTGTATGTGCTGGATGAAAACAACTGTCTCAAGGGCGGGAAATATGACTATGTGACCAGGCTGGCGGCAGAGTGTTCTGCAAAGAGGATGTATCCGGACTATATTTCCGCTAAAAAGATGCGGGAGAATTACGAGGGAAATGTATTTTCCTGTATGGGATGCCGTTCCTTTCTGTCGCCCTGGAAGGATGAAGAGGGGAATTACAAATGGGAGGGCCGCTTCAACCAGGGCGTGGTCAGCCTGAATCTGCCCCAGATCGGCATTGTCTCCCAGGGCAATGAGGAAATTTTCTGGAAGAGACTGGATGAGCGCCTGAAATTATGCCATGAGGCCCTGATGTGCAGGCACAAGGCCCTGCTGGGCACTTCTTCCGATGTGAGCCCCATACACTGGCAGTACGGCGCCATAGCGCGGCTGAAAAAGGGGGAAAAGATAGACAGACTGCTGAAGAACGGTTATTCCACCATGTCTTTGGGGTATATCGGGCTTTATGAACTGACCTGGCTGATGAAGGGCTGCAGCCATACGGCTCCCAGGGGAAAAGAATTTGCCCTGCGGGTTATGGATCATCTGAAAGAGGCGGCGGCAGAATGGCGCCGGGAGTCTGGCATCGGATTCAGCCTTTACGGGACGCCCGCGGAGACGCTCTGTTACCGTTTTGCCAGGATAGATAAGGAAAAGTACGGGGATATTCCCAATGTGACGGATAAGGGATATTATACCAATTCCTACCATGTGGATGTGCGGGAGCCCATTGATGCCTTTGAGAAATTCACTTTTGAGAGTGAGTTTCAGAATAAGTCCCTGGGAGGCGCCATTTCCTATGTGGAGATTCCCAGTCTGCTGAACAATGTGCAGGCGGTGGAAACGCTGATCCGTTTTATTTATGACAATATTCAGTACGGCGAGTTTAACACAAAGTCAGATTACTGCCATGTATGCGGTTTTGACGGGGAAATCCGCATCAATGAGGACAATGAGTGGGAATGTCCCCAGTGCCACAATAAGGATCACGCCAAAATGAATGTGACCAGGCGTACCTGCGGCTATCTGGGGGAGAATTTCTGGAATACCGGAAAGACAAAGGAAATCAAATCCAGGGTGCTTCATTTATGAATTATGCGGTTATCAAAAAAACGGATGTGGCAAACGGCCCCGGGGTGAGGGTGTCCTTGTTTGTCAGCGGCTGTACCCATGGCTGCAGGGGATGCTTCAACCCGGAGGCCTGGGATTTTCATTACGGCCAGGAGTATACTGACCGGACGGAGGCCGAGATTCTGGAGGCGCTTGCGCCGGATTATATCAGGGGTTTCAGCGTGCTGGGCGGGGAACCCCTGGAGCCGGAAAACCGGAAAACGGTGCTGGGGCTGCTCCGGAAGGTGAGACAGCGTTTTCCCGGAAAGGACATCTGGTGCTACACCGGATATGAATACGAGAGGGATCTTCTGGGCCGGAAGGGTGGAACAGGGACGGAAATTCCGCCGGACCGGGGCGGGAGAGGGACGGAATTTTGCAGGGATGGAATCGATGAAATTCTGGCGCTGCTGGATGTACTGGTGGACGGGGAATTTATGGAGGAGCAGAAAAACCTCCGGCTGGCTTTCCGGGGCTCCGAAAATCAGCGGCTGATTGACGTGAAGGAATCCCTGCGTCTGGGAAGGACGGTCTGCCTGGAAGAATGATCCCAAAATATGACTCAAAGCGGGGATTCACTGTGTCCCCGCATGATTTTTAATGGCCTGAAAACTTTCTTTGCTGATGACATGCTCGATTTTACAAGCGTCTTCCACGGCAATCTTTTCCGGGACGCCCAGCCGTGTCAGCCAGGAGGACAATAACTGATGTCTCTCATAAATCATCTCCGCAATTTCCCTGCCGGAAGCTGTCAGCGTGATGAAGCCGGAGCCGTCCACGGAAATATGCTTTTTTTCCCGCAGATGCTTCATGGCCACGCTGACACTTGGTTTTTTGAAACCCAGTTCGTTGGCAATGTCCACGGAACGGACCACGGGAAGTTTCTGACTCAGGATCAATATGGTTTCCAGGTAATTCTCTGCCGATTCATTCACTGTCATGGCATGCTCCCTTCTTTTGCATTTTTCAATCAAAATCCCCTGAACACTGCGGCCGGATTCCCGGACTCTTGTGTATGGCGGGGGGGCAAGCCGCAAGGGTGTCTTGGTTCAGTATAGCATGGAAAATATCTCTTTGCAAATTTTTCCACTTGGTGATTGACAACTAATATGAATTAGTATATACTAACTAATATAAGTTATATAAAACTATATGGGAACGGCCGGAAAATGCAGGCGGAACCGGATATATGGAAAATAGTTGGGAAGGAGGATGAATATGCCATTGTCAATGGCCCCAAAGGGGGAGCGTCATGTGATCGGAAAAATAGGCGGAAAGGGAGATACCAGAAAATTTCTGGAGAGCCTGGGCTTTGTGGTGGGCGGTGCAGTGACTGTGATTTCGGAAGCCGGGGGGAATCTGATCGTCAATGTGAAAGAGTCCAGAATCGCCATCGGAAGGGATATGGCGAACCGGATTATGGTCCGGCAGGAACCGTCCTGAAAGGGAGGCCCGGAACAAAGGGAGGAAACGGAAAGGAAAAAAGCCCCAGGGGGCTGAAAAGGAGGGAGACATGAAAACATTGAAGGAGACTGCCTGCGGGCAGACTGTGAAGGTGAAAAAACTGTCCGGTGAGGGACCGGTAAAAAGACGTATCATGGACATGGGTATCACGAAAGGCGTGGAGATTTATGTGAAAAGAGTGGCGCCCCTGGGAGATCCGGTGGAAGTCACTGTGAGAGGATATGAATTATCCCTGAGGAAGGAAGATGCGGAGATGATCGAAGTGGAATAAGCAGTCTACATCGTTCATGCTGCATCCTTTTTTGGGAGCGATAGTTAGTTTAAACTAATAAAAGATAGATGTGACAAATTATAAAACAGCACCATTCTGCAGCAAATGCCTTTGAGAAACAAAAACTGCCAGAAGGGGAGCCCGGGCGTTTTTCGCGCCTCCGGCAGGGGCAGAAATGTGCCGGCCCGTGAAAAGGCTGACAAAGGGCGGCACTGCAGGGGAAAATCAGGAGAGAGGGAGTAAGAAAATGGCCATAAAAATTGCGCTGGCAGGAAATCCCAACTGCGGCAAGACAACTTTATTTAATGCTTTGACCGGCTCCGGTCAGTTCGTGGGCAACTGGCCCGGAGTGACGGTGGAAAAAAAGGAAGGGAAACTGAAAAAGGAGTACGCGGACATAGGTTCCGAAGATGTGATCATCACGGATTTGCCGGGAATCTATTCCTTGTCGCCTTACACACCGGAAGAGGTGGTGGCAAGGAATTATCTGATTCATGAAAGGCCGGATGCCATTATCAATATTGTGGACGGCACCAATATTGAGAGAAACCTTTATCTCTCCACCCAGATTCTGGAGCTTGGCATACCGGTGGTCATGGCAGTGAACATGATGGATATTGTGGAAAAATCCGGGGATACCATATATGTGGATAAACTGACCCGGAAGCTGGGCTGCGATGTGGTGGAAATTTCCGCGCTGAAGGGAAAGGGCATGGAAAAGGCGGTCACCAGGGCCCTTTCCCTGGCACGGGAGAAGAAAGTGACAGCGCCGGTTCACAGATTTGCCCCCGGGGTGGAGGCTGCCATCCGCGCGGTGGAAGGGAAGCTGGGGGATGCGGTGGAGGATGGCAAGAAAAGATTTTTTGCCATAAAGCTGCTGGAGAAAGATGAGAAAATACCGGATCTGGCCGGGAAGCTGCCGGATGTGTCCCGGGAGATCGCAGACCTGGAAGAAGCTTTTGAGGATGACACGGAAAGTATTATCACCAATGAGAGATATGTTTACATTTCGGCCATGATAAAGGAGTGTTTATCCCGCAGAGACGGCCGGAAGTCATCGGTTTCGGACAAAATTGACCGGATTGTGACCAACCGTTTTGCGGCATTGCCCATTTTTGCACTGGTGATGACGCTGGTATATTATGTGTCCGTGACCACAGTGGGCACGATTGCCACGGACTGGATGAATGATGGGGTGTTCGGGGATGGCTGGCATTTGCCGGGCACGGGCAGTGGGGCCTATGAGGAGGCCCGGGGCACATTTGCGGAGAATGTGCTGTTTACGGAAGAATTAAAGGCAGAGGTTTCCGGGGCGGCAGAGGCAGGTGTGACGGGCGCCGGGGAGATTCTGTATGCCATGGAGGAGGCTGATTTCGGCGGTTTTGAGGAGGCTTACGGCGCTTACGGGGATTCCCTGGCAGAGGCGGGATGGGATATTTCAGGAATGGTGGACCCGAAGCTGGAGCAAGCGCCGGAACCTGCGGAATATGGCATATGGGTGCCCGGTATCCCGGCGCTGGCGGAAAAAGGCCTGGAGGCGGCGGGATGTTCCCAATGGGTAAAGAGCCTGGTTCTGGACGGTATCATCGGAGGCGTGGGAGCCGTGCTGGGATTCGTGCCCCAGATGCTGGTGTTGTTTCTGTTTCTGGCGTTTCTGGAAGCCTGCGGTTACATGGCCAGGGTGGCGTTTATCATGGACCGGCTGTTCCGGAAATTCGGGCTCTCCGGAAAATCCTTTATTCCCATGCTCATCGGCAGCGGCTGCGGGGTGCCTGGCATCATGGCATCCCGCACCATAGAAAATGAGAGGGACCGCAGGATGACCATTATAACCACAACCTTTATTCCCTGCGGCGCAAAACTTCCCATAATTTCCCTGATTGCCACCGCCCTTTTCGGGGGTTCCTGGCTGATTGCGGTGAGCGCCTATTTCCTGGGGGTGGCGGCTGTGGTTATCTCCGGCATCATTTTAAAAAAGACGAAAAGATTTGCGGGAAAACCGGCTCCTTTTGTCATGGAGCTTCCCGCGTACCACTGGCCTGCGGCGGGAAATGTGCTCAGAAGCATGTGGGAGAGAGGGTATTCCTTTATCAGAAAGGCCGGAACCATTATTTTGCTTTCCTCCATTCTGATTTGGGCGGGATCCTGCTTCGGCATGGTGAACGGAGGCCTTGGATTCAGCACGGAGCTGGAACTGTCGGACAGCGTGCTGGGTGTTTTGGGCAATGGCATCAAATGGATTTTCCTGCCCCTGGGTTTCGGGGACGCCACAGCCGCCATCGCCACCATCATGGGACTGGTGGCAAAGGAAGAAGTGGTGGGAGTGTTCGGGGTGCTGGATTTTGTGAATATGAGTAGGGCAGCCGCATATTCCTTTTTGGCTTTCAACCTGCTGTGCGCGCCCTGCTTTGCGGCCATGGGCGCCATCCGGCGGGAGATGAACAGCGCCGGATGGACCTGGTTTGCCATCGGGTATCAGTGTGGGCTGGCCTATGTGGTTTCCCTGATCATCTACCAGCTGGGAAGCCTGTTTGCCGGCAGCGGCAGTGTGCCGGGTGTGGCAGCGGCGGTGGTTCTGCTGGCCGGAATCTGTTATTTTCTGTTCCGGCCCTTTCCGGAAAATGGGACCGGGGCTTCCCGCAAGGGGGGAAAACCGGGCTGTGCCGTGTAAATCCGGCTTCGCCCCAGGGAACGCACATACGCTGACAAAGACCGGGGAATTTTAAATTCCGCGTCCCGCCGCTGCCGCCGGCGGGGCGGTGGGACTCAGGCCGCTTTCAAAATGTGAAACTCATTTGCAAAACGGGAAGGTCGTGCAATTGCCCTGCGGCAGGGACGTATGGACATGAGAAATACCATTGAGGAGGGGATTTCTGCCATTGGGGCGGGAAGGCTTGCATCAATGGTATTTTTTTGTTATTCTGACCATGCAGTTGAGGCGTAACTGTAACAATAATCTTCCTTATGCGGAAATTCCGGATATTGCCGAGTGGGATTTCCGCATAAAAATGTTAAGAATAGCCGCATTTTCAGAAGCTGAACGGCTTATGCAACAGAGTTGAAGAAAGGAGCAGACCATGCTCAGGATCGGGATTTTATGCAGCCCAAAGGAGCTGGGGGAAGAGATTGCGCAGATTCTGGAACTGCTTTTTGCCCAAAGCGGGCTGGATCCCCCGGTTCTGCTGCTTTCGGAAGAAAAAAGGCAGGAGCTGGAAAGATGTTCCTATCTGGTTCTGGGCCGGGAAGAGGGGGAGGAAGCCTTTCTGCTGGCGGAGCGGATCTGGGAGGAGCTTCCCGATCTGCCGGTTATCTTTATCGCCCGGGATGTGAAAGAGATTTTCAGGGCGCTGGGGATGCCGTTTTTCCATACGGTCCGGAGTTTTGCCCTGGAGGAGGATCTGCGGGCTGCCGTCAGAAAAATCACGCATTTCAAAGTACCCCTGACAGAGAAAATTGATTTTGTGTGCAACGGAAAGAAACTGCTGGTGCGGCGCAGGGATATTCTGTATCTGGAAAGCGATCATCACGATGTCCGGCTGCATCTGACAGCCTCCTCCCGGAGGAGGGAGCCTCCCGGCAGCGGAGAAGTCTGCGGGAGTGGAGGAGAGTGCCGGAAGGGGAATGCTGCCGGGAGCGGAGGAGAGTGCCGGAAGGGAAATGCTGCCGGGAACGGGGATATTTTGCCGGAAGGGGAAATTTCCTGCGGCGGGAAAAGAGTGGAAACGGTCACAGAAACCCTGACGCAGTGCGAAGAGAAGCTGAAAGGCCTTGGGTTTGTGAGAATTCACAGAAGCCTGCTGGTGAATATGTATCATATTGAAAGCATGGAAAAAGATTTCATTGAGATGGCAAACGGGGAGCGGCTTTATATCAGCCGGTACAGGATTCAGGAGGTACGGTTCCAGTTTGACAATTATATCCGGCGGCTGGGATTTATGTAGCATGGCGGCCCGGGCCAGCGCCGGAGTATCCAGGCACAGACGGTCTGTGCCTGGACAGCCGGCGGCGCGGCGGGGAGGAGAACGAAAATGAGCATTCGCGTGGAACACTTAAAAAAAGACTTTTCTTTCTATAAAAAGGATATGGGAATCAGGGGATCCCTGCATAATATTTTTCATAGGGAGATGCTGGTCAAGTCGGCGGTAAAGGATATTTCCTTTTTCGTGGAAGAAGGGGAGATGACCGGTTTTATCGGCCCCAACGGCGCGGGAAAGACCACCACCCTGAAAATGTTGTCGGGCATCCTGCATCCATCCGGGGGAACGGTGGATATCAACGGTTTTGTGCCCTGGGAGAGGAAAAATGATTTTAAAAGGCAGATTTCCATTGTGATGGGGCAGAAAAACCAGCTCTGGTGGGATCTGCCGGCCAGTGACAGCTTTTATCTGAACAAATGCATTTTCGGCGTCGAGGATAAGGCATACCGGGATGTGGTGGAAGAGCTGGCAGAGCTTTTGGATGTGAAAGAACTGGTAAATGTGCAGGTGAGAAGGCTTTCCCTGGGGGAAAGGATGAAAATGGAGGTGATGGCGGCCCTGATTCACAGACCGAAGATCTTGTTTCTGGACGAGCCCACCATAGGCCTGGATATTCTTTCCCAGCAGAAGCTGCGGGAATTTCTGAAATATTACAATGAACAGTGGAAGACCACCGTGATCATCACCAGTCATTATATGGCAGATATTCAGGCATTGTGTGACCGGGCGGTGATCATCAACCAGGGACAGCTGGTATATGACGGAAAATTGAACGACATAAACCGATTTTTCGGCGAAAAGAGACTGGTGTCCATCAAAACCGCGGAGACGGTTGCCGGGGAGCAGTGGGAAACCTTCGGGCGGGTCAGGGAAATGAATCCCCGGGGAGCAGTGCTGGAGGTACCCCGGGACAAGACCAGGGAGATTCTGGCATCCGTCATGGCGGCCCTGCCGGTGGAGGACTTCACGGTGACGGAGGTTCCGCTGGAAGAAAGCATTGCCCGGTATTACCAGAAAACGGGATGAGGGACAGGGAGCTGGAAGCGAAAAACAGCGTGAAGGATACACATATAACAGAACCGAGTGTTCCCCTGCCGGATTGGCAGGAGGCCGGTCTGCATAGGGACAAAATTGGAATAAGAGGTGACAATGCTATGAAAACATACCGATGTGTGTTTTTGATGGGGATGGAAAAGGCCCTGGAATACCGGGTCAGCTTTCTGCTGAGCATGCTGAGCGCGCTGTTTCCCATCATCATACAGACTGCCATGTGGAATTATATTTACGGGCATTCGGACGCGGAGGCGGTCTTTGGCTATGGGCATGGACAGATACTGATGTATACCCTGCTTGCCACTTTGGTGTCCCAGATCGTAGGCGCCGGGGTGGAGTGGGAGATCAATGATGACATTAAAATGGGGGGGGCTAAGCAAATATCTGGTTCGTCCGGTGGGATATAAAGAATACAGGCTCAGCGGATTTCTGGGAGAGAAGCTGCCCAGGTTTATGGTGATCGGGCCGGTGGGAACAGTGATCATTCTGGGAGCCGGTCTTTTTGGAGGAATGCCTCTGTCTGCGGCAAGAGGTCTGGCATTTCTGATAAGCCTTGTACTGGCAGTGGTCCTGAATTTTTATATTTTTTATTGTATCGGCCTGCTGGGTTACTGGCTGACGGATGTGGACAAACTGTTCGGCGCCGTGAGCATCGTGATTACAGTGATCAGCGGAGGTATCTTTCCCATGGATATTTTCGGGGGAATCGTGGAAGTTCTGGCCGGCCTGCTGCCCTTTGGATATACCACCCAGTTTCCGGTAAATATTATCAACGGCCGGTTTGGCTGGGAGAAAATCGGAGCCGGTTTTGCTTTTCAGGCAGGATGGATCCTGGTGTTTGTCTGTCTGGGGGAACTTATGTGGAGACAGGGAATCAAGAGATACATGGCAGTGGGAGGCTGAAAGCCCGGGAGTAAACTATAACAGACCATAGGCCTGCGATGCACGAAAACCGTGCAGAAATGGGGTAGAATAGGACTGCCATGCATGAAAACCATGCAGAAATGGAGTAAAATATGAAACGATATATAAAACTTCTGGGTGTTATTATCAAATATTCCCTGATGTCAGTCATGGAATACCGGATCAATTTTGCGGCGGGTGTGCTGGTGGAAAGCGGATGGATGATTATCAAGCTTTTGTACGTGGCCATTGTATACAAAGCAGGTGTGAGTATCGGCATCCTGACACCGGACCATATTATGCTTTTTGTGGGAATTTACACACTGATGACGGGGATTTACATGCTCTATTACGGTAACTTCTCTTCCCTGCCGGCGATGGTGCAGCGGGGCGAACTGGATTTGTATATCGTCAAGCCGGTTTCCCTGCAGTTTTACATGACTATGAGGAGACTGGATTTTTCCCTGCTGGCGCCGGATTTTGTGGCGGGGATTGTGCTGATCGTCATAGGATGGAAACGGGCAGGGCTGCCGGTGGGATTTGTGGAGGTGGGAGGCTTTGTGTTTTTCCTGATTACCGGGAGCCTGCTGACTTACAGCATGTTTCTGCTGCCATACCTGCTGTGCTTCTGGACGCTTTCGGTGGGCGGCATCGGGGATATTACTGCTGCCCTATGGGATTTCAATAATATGCCTTCCGCCATTTACGGGAAATGGATGCAGCGAATCGGCACATTTATCCTGCCGGTTTTTGTGATCACCAATTTTCCGGGATTGTTCCTTATGGGAGAGCTTTCTGCCGGGCTGATACTGTGGGGAGCCCTGGTGCCGGTTCTGGTTTTCCTGATAGTGAGATGCGTATGGAAACGCGCCATAAGGAATTACAGCAGCGCCAGTTCATAAAATTCCGCATACCTGCCCATGACTCTGATCTTATGTAACAGTTCAGACAAGGCACTGAGATGTTACGGCTTTACCATTCTGGTTTTATATTGGCTTTATATTCTGTAAATTTTCACTATACAAAACCAAAATTCATGCTATAATGTATAAGACGCCAAAGAAAACCAAGCGCCCCGAAGGGGCATTTGGTTTTCAGGCGTCGATAACGAGAAAGAGTCCGACGAAGTCGGACAGGAAGCGCGAAGCGCGATCTTTCGAGTGAAGAATAAGACGTCAAAGAAACAAAAAAGGCCCGAAGTGGCATTTGGTTTTGCGTCTCTTTTGTGAAAAGTGTATCCCAGAGAAACCCAGGCGGCCGGAGCGTATATTTGTTTTCTGGCCATATAAATTTTTACTGTGAATTTGGAGGAAGATAAGCATGAAACCTTATGGTGTAAATGAACTGAGAAGAATGTTTCTTGATTTTTTCGAGAGCAAGCAGCATCTGAAAATGAAGAGTTTTTCCTTGGTGCCTCACAATGACAACAGTCTTTTGATCATCAATTCCGGCATGGCGCCCCTGAAGCCATACTTTACGGGGCAGGAGATCCCGCCCAGGCGCAGGGTGACCACCTGCCAGAAATGCGTGCGCACAGGAGATATTGAGAACACCGGAAAGACGGCAAGACACCTGACTTTTTTTGAAATGCTGGGCAACTTTTCTTTCGGGGATTATTTTAAGCATGAGGCGATTGCGTGGAGCTGGGAATTCCTGACGGAAGTGATCGGCATGGACCCGGAGAGGCTGTATCCTTCCATATACTGTGAGGATGACGAGGCCTTTGAAATCTGGACAAAGGAAGTGGGCGTGCCTGCGGAAAAAATCACCCGTTTTTACCGGGACGAAAATGGCGCCTGCGATAATTTCTGGGAGCATGGGGCAGGCCCCTGCGGTCCCTGTTCCGAAATTTATTATGACAGGGGAGTAAAATACGGCTGCGGCAGACCCGACTGCAAGGTGGGCTGTGACTGTGACCGTTTTATGGAAGTGTGGAACAATGTGTTCACGCAGTTTGACAATGACGGCAAGGGCAATTACACGGAGCTTTCCCAGAAAAATATCGACACCGGCATGGGGCTGGAGCGGCTGGCGGTGGTGGTGCAGGATGTGGACACAGTGTTCGACATTGACACCATGAAAGCCATTCGGGACAGAATCTGCCGGATTGCCGGAGTGGAATACGAGGCCGATCCGGAAAAGGATGTATCCATCCGGCTGATCACGGACCATATCCGCTCTACCACATTTATGGTAAGCGACGGCATTATGCCTTCTAACGAGGGGCGGGGTTATGTGCTGCGGCGTCTGATCCGCCGTGCGGCGAGACATGGAAGGCTTCTGGGAATCGAAGGAAAATTCATGGCAGATTTAAGCGAGACGGTAATTCATGAGAGTAAGGACGGGTATCCGGAACTGGAGGAGAAGAAGTCCTTTATCCTGAATGTGCTGACCCAGGAGGAAGATAAATTTGACAAAACCATCGACCAGGGCTTAAGCATCTTAAATCAGATGGAAGCGGAGCTGAAGGAAACAAACATCACGGAACTTTCCGGCGAGAATGTTTTTAAGCTTTATGACACATACGGATTCCCGGTGGACCTGACAAAGGAAATTCTGGAAGAGAAGGGCTTTACCGTGGACGAAGCCGGCTTCGGCGTCTGTATGCAGCGTCAGAGGGAGATGGCCCGCAAGGCCCGCAAGGTGACCAATTACATGGGCGCGGATGTGACGGTGTACGAATCCATAGACCCGGCCGTGACCACGGAATTTGTAGGATATGACCGGCTGACCCATGATTCCAGGGTGACGGTGCTGACCACGGAGACAGAGCTGGCAGATGCCCTGACGGATGGACAGGCCGGCACCATAATCGTGGAAGAGACGCCTTTTTATGCCACCATGGGCGGCCAGAACGGCGACAGGGGCGTCATCACAGCCGCGGATGGCAGCTTTGAGGTAAAAGATACGGTGAAACTGCTGGGCGGTAAAGTGGGGCATATCGGAACCGTCACCAGGGGTATGATCAAAGCGGGAGATCCTGTGACATTGACAGTGGATGCGGACGGAAGGGGAGACACTTGTAAAAACCACAGCGCTACCCATCTGCTCCACAAGGCATTGCGGGAAGTGCTGGGCAGTCATGTGGAGCAGGCAGGTTCCTTTGTGGATAGGGAAAGACTGCGGTTTGACTTCAGCCATTTCACTGCCATGACCCGGGAGGAATTAAGCCGGGTGGAGCAGATTGTGAACGAAAAAATTGCGGAGAGCCTTCCGGTGGTGACGGAGGTCATGAGTATTGAGGATGCCAGGAAAACCGGCGCCATGGCGCTCTTCGGCGAGAAATACGGCGAGACAGTCCGCGTGGTGAAGATGGGAAGCTTTTCCGTGGAGCTGTGCGGCGGAACCCATGTAAAAAATACATCCGCCATATCGGCCTTTAAGATTCTGTCTGAAAACGGTATTGCAGCCGGTGTGCGCAGAATCGAGGCATTGACGGGAAAGGCCGTGTTTGCCTATTACAAGGATCTGGAAAACACCCTGGAAGAGGCGGGCAGGATATTGAAGGCAAATCCGGCCAGCCTGGTGGAAAAGATCAGCCATATGCAGGCAGAGATGAAGGCGCTGTCCTCAGAACTGGAGTCCCTGAAGGCGAAAGCTGCCAGGGAAGCCCTGGGGAATGTGATGGACAATGTGAAAGAAATCAAAGGGGTGAAATTCCTTGCAGCCAATGTGGGCAATGTGGACATGAACGGACTCAGGGAGCTGGGGGACCAGTTAAGGGAGAAGCTGGGCGAGGGAGTGATAGTGCTCTTATCCGAAGCCAACGGCAAAGTGAACATGATTGCATGTGTCACTGACAGCGCGCTGGCCAGAGGCGCCCATGCCGGAAACCTGATCAAGGGAATTGCCGGAAAAGTGGGAGGCGGCGGAGGCGGCCGTCCCAACATGGCCCAGGCAGGAGGCAAGAATCCCGCAGGAATTCCGGATTGTATTGCCGAGGCGGCCAGGGTGCTGGAGGGTCAGCTTGCCGGGTAACTTATAAATTGAATCGTCAGGGCTGCCGCATGCAGGACAAGTTCTTATCATGCGGCAGTCTTTTTTTATGCGCAGGCCCGTACAAAAGTGCGACTCATCGCACTTGGAATTATGCCGCTAAAGCGCCGTACGGGCCGCGCGGCGGGTAGTGGGGAAACGCATTCCCCTATTTGATTTCGGAAAGATAGTTTTGTGTGCGCTTTCGGATGATATTCAGAAGCAGGACCGCCCATGTTCAGGTGACATTTACCGGCACATCCGGCCATACCCTTAAGTTGTTGTATATTTCCGGGATGTTATGGCCGGGTTTCTTTGCTTTTGCAATGACAATGGGCATATGCTATTGACATTAGATTTACAGCGTGCTATCATATTGGTGATACATATGTTTCGACACTTCTGCTGTATCAGCGACTTTACTAAATGTTAATGGGAGGCGACAAAATGAGACAATCTCCGAAAAATGTATCACCGTTCAGCAATCAGGCCAGAAACACTTATGTCATAGAGCATATTACGGAATCACTTCTGAAGCTGTTGCAGGACAAGCCTGTGGGAGATATATCCATCAGCGAATTATGCGACCTTGCCGGTGTCGGAAGAGCTTCGTTTTATCGGAATTTTGAAAGCAAAGAGGATATTCTGCGGGGATATATCAGTAAAATATTCAAAGAATGGACGGACGAAGCGGGCGGAAAAGAAAACAGACCTTTAAACGAATTGCTTGGCTTACTGTTTGCGCACTTTGAAAAACACAAAGATTTTTACAGTCTGTTAAATGAAAGAAACCTTGTGTACCTTTTGAAAGATGTGATTATCGGGTTATACGGACCGAATCCCGGACATTCAAAGGTGGAAGCATATGCAAGGGCATATGTAGCATATACGCTGTATGGCTGGATTGAAGTATGGTTTCAGCGTGGAATGCAGGAAACCGCAGAAGAAATAGCGGGGATGTTTCAGGCACAAGGGCTTTGACTGACTTGCTTTTCTGACATGATTTGACATTCATTTTTTCTTTCATCTGGGCATAATGAAAATGAGGTAACAATTTAATTATGCGGTTTCCGCTGAGAAAATGCAGGAATTTTTAAGTAATGAATGCAGTTTCAGTAAAAGGTATGCGTGACGAAGCACGCATGGAGGTGTAAAATGAAAGAAAAAACAAAAGGAATGGCAACAGTCATCAGGGCCTTCACACTGATCTTTGTGGTGGTTCCCCTGTCATGGATATCCCAGGATGGGACGGCAAAAGCCGCCGGGGCAAGCACTGTCATTGTCTGTGAGGAGTCTTCGGAAGATGCAACGGCAGACTGGCATGTGATGTTGGAACGACTGGGAGAGGCCATACAGAACGGCCGGGGAGAGAATGTGAATTTTTCCGTGGGAAATACTTTTGAAGTGCCCGTGGAGATTCTGCAGAAACTGGCAGGAAAAAATGCCACCCTGGCTTTGCTGACGAATAACGGAATTACGTTTAGTATAAGCGGACGTGACGTGAGAAGAAGCGATATTCCGGTGTCTGCAGACCTGACTTTCGAATCGGTGATCCCTGAGGAAGCAAAAAAGCAGGCTGGGGGAAACCTGATTGCGAAAGAGTTTTCCATGAAAGAGAAGGACCCCTATCCCTTCTGCATCAATCTTCATGTGGGCCTGGGGGAGGAAAATGCCGGAAAACATGCCGTGCTTTATTCCTATGATGAGGCTTCCGGTGCCATGAAGCAGGAAGGTATCTACAGAATCAACCCCCAGGGCCACGCCATGTTTGCCCTGAACCGAGGGGATGAATATGTTGTGTCGGTCATGGGCGGGTGTACGGTTTCGGCCGGGGATACGCTTTCCCATATCGCTGTCAGAAACGGGGTCAGCCTGGGTGCCCTGAAGGCGGCAAATCCCCAGATCCGGGACATGGACCTGATCCGGACAGGGCAGCTGATCAATATTCCGAAGCCATAGGTGCAGGCAGAGGCACAAAAGAGGAAAGTGCAGAATGCAATTCAGAAGTATATTGGACAAAGAAGAAAGTTCTTACAAGGGAAAGCTCCGGCCGCCGTTTTTTCAGGATCTGAACCTGGACCGGATTACGGAGCGGATCCGGCTGGACTGGGGAGAGGAAATTTCGTCTTTTTATCATTATTTTCCCGAAAACGGCGACTGCGGGGATTACCGCAGGGAAGTGCTGGCGGATATCAAAGAGGCGGGGCTTTACGAACCTTTGTGCACCTTCTGCAAGGCCATGAAAAGGCGAAGGGAAGCCGCCGCCGCAAAGGGGGCGGTGGAACTGCGTCTGCAGAGGGCAGTATGGCATATCCGTGAAACCGGATACTACTGTGATGCTTTTGCGGGGCTGTTCCAGGGCCTTTTGGGCAAAGAACTGCATTCCCGGGGCATGAGTGCGTTCCGGGAGTATCTGGGGGCATATCTGGCAGGGGATTTTTTTGGAAACCTGCAGGAGGAAAGCCGGAAACTGCTGGAAGACATGAAGGCGTTCCGGCTGGTTCTGACTTATGAAAACGACAGAATTACCATATCCTGCGGGGAGACAGAAGGGCGTTATGACGCCTTTCTGGAAAAACTTTTTCCGGGAAAAAAGGAAAAACTGAGAAGTCCTTTTGAGGCAGAGCCGGAGCTTGCAGATCTGGAGCGGGAGCTGCTGAAAGCCTTTCGGAAACGGAATCCGGAGTTTTTTGAGGCGGCAGAACGGTTTTACGGGGAATATGGTGAATATGCAGACGATAAACTGATACGTTTTGCGTCGGAGATCGGGTTCTATCTCTCTTTTCTATGCTTTTCGGGCAGGATGCGGGAAAGGGGATTCTGTTTTGCCACACCAAAGATCATAGACAGGTTTCCGGAATGGGGTGCTGGGAACTCTCCGGGGCAGGCCTCCTCCGTCCGGGAAGCAGGAACGGAAGAGCAGCCGGAGAACCTGGAAACCGCCTATCAGGACGCAGAACCCGCCGCGGAAGAGCAGCCGGAGAACCTGAAAGCCGCCTGCGGGGACGCAGAACCCGCCGTGGAAGAGCAGCCGGAAATCCTGGAAGCCGCCTGCGGGGCAGAAATGTCCGCAGTGGGCCTATATGATCTGGCGCTGGCCTGCACGGGACGAGAAGTGGTGACCAACGACATGTTTTTTAAGGAGCAGGAACGTTTTTTTGTACTCACCGGCCCCAACCAGGGCGGCAAGACCACCTTTGCCAGAAGCCTGGGACAGCTGGTTTATTTTTCCATGATGGGTCTGGATGTGCCTGCGGTTTCGGCGAGAGTGTACCGTTTCCCGGATATTTTAACGCATTTTTCCGTGGAAGAGAGCGTGGAGACCGGGCGGGGAAAACTGAAAGAAGAATTGACGAGACTGGCCCCCATGATGAAGGATTTGGGGGGAAGGCATGCGTTTGTGGTCATCAACGAACTGTTTACCACTGCAGCCAACTATGATGCCTGCATTATGGGCAGAAGGGTGCTGGAGCATTTTCTGGATAAGGGCTGTTTTGGAATCTATGTGACCCATTTGGGCGATCTCAGCGGGAAAGACGGACGGGTGGCGGCGCTGCAGGCCATGGTGGATGACAGGGGGGTACAGAATTTCAAGATTGCCAGAAGCAGTACCCGGTCCCGGACAAATGCCGTAAACCTGGTGAGTAAACACGGTCTGAGCTATGAGAGACTGAAAGAGAGGCTGTCATGAGAGCATGTCTGCTGTATGCCCAAAGAGAATGGCCCGGTGAGGAACGCTATTTTGACGAAAAAGCCATTGTCCAGGATCTGGGACTGGACACTTTGTTCCGGGCCGCCGCCAGCGAAGTGGTGCTGGAGGAGGAAAAAGTAAAATGCATCGGCAAACCGGACCCGGATCTGGAGGACGCCATGCGGAAGGTGATGCTGGTTCCCCTGAAGACGGAGGAGGAAATTCTGTACCGTCAGGAGATTCTGCGGGACTGCCATGAACTGGAGGATTTGATTGACGGGCTATATGAATTTTCGGGAAAGGTTCTGGCAGACTGGGATAAGCTGGGCCGCAGGGCCGCAGGCAGGGCGGGAACCCGCAATTCTCCCGGAAACCTGATCACGGAAATTCGTGTGCTGCGCCTGTTTGTCACAAGCCTGTCAAGGCTGAAAGAACTGCTTGGAGAATACCAGACGAAATTTCGTTCAAAAGGATTCATTTCCCTATATGAAAGGCTGCGGAAGGAATTTTCCCATGAGCTGGAGCAGGGACTGACCCGGATACTGGAGGGAATTGCCTTCTATGCCAGTGACAAGGAACGAGACCAGGAGACTTTTTGGGAAACAAAGGGAAACAAACCCAGGATTGTGCTGGGCTGCAGCATGGGGGAGGGGCTGAAGCTGAAGGATTTCGGGCTGGAGGAGGTGGAGACGGATGTGAAACGCTGTCATCGCCCTGCTTCCCTGATCCGGCGTGCCCAGGATTTTATCAGTGAAAAGACGAAAACCCTGGTCTGTATCCAGAGGGAGACTGGTCTGTGGGAGCAGGCTGAGCAGCTGGAATACAGTACGGTGCGGTATATCGTATCCTGCTGTGATCCCTTTTTCAGCGCCTTCAACGGATTTTTCAGACAGCTCCGTTTCCAGGCAGCCTTTTACCGGGGAGCAGTCAATCTGAAACATCATCTGGAGCGTTTTGGGCTGCCCATGTGTTATCCCAGGGTGGGAGGAAGGGAGACGCTGTGCTTCCGGATGCTGAAGGAGCCGGTGATGGCAGTGGAACAGCATCTGGAACCGGTGGGAAATACCTGTGATATGGCCGGTAAAAAACTGCTGATCATCACGGGAGCCAATCAGGGGGGAAAATCCACTTTCTTACGGAGCATCGGTATCGCCCAGGTGATGATGCAGGCGGGGCTGGCCGTGAGCGCAGAAAGCTACGAAAGCGGCATTTTTACCAGTTTTTTCACCCATTTTACCAGAAGGGAAGACAGCGCCATGAACAGCGGAAGGCTGGATGAGGAGCTGGGACGCATGAGCCGGATCGTGGATCATCTGGGGGAGGATTCCCTGATTCTGCTGAACGAGTCTTTCGCATCCACCACGGAGCTGGAAGGCTCCGTCATCGCCTACGATATTGTCAGGGCCCTTATGGAGGCGGGCGTGAAGGTGCTGACTGTCACGCATCTGCTGTCCTTTGCCAGGAGAATGTATGACCAGTTTCGGGAGTCCCCGAATTCGGGGGTGGAATTTTACAGTGCCCAGCGCATGGAGGATGGAACCCGTACATTCAGAATGGTGCGGCATGCCCCGGAACTGACCAGTTTCGGGCTGGATTTGTATGACCAGATGATCGGGAAAGACCAGTAAAAAGATTTTGCAAAAATTTATGTAAAATATGTAAAAAAGAGTTGACGTGGCAGGCTTTTGTGGTATAATAAAAAATGTGTATACGCCATGTGCGCTACATAAATAACCCAATCAGTCATGTTGCTTGAGGGACTGAAGGGAGGTCGGGTGAAGATGTCAAACGTAATCGTAAAAGAAAACGAAACTTTGGACAGCGCTCTGCGTCGTTTCAAAAGAAGCTGTGCCAAGGCTGGTATCCAGCAAGAGATTCGCAAGCGTGAGCATTACGAGAAACCTAGCGTAAGACGTAAAAAGAAGTCTGAAGCAGCTAGGAAGCGTAAATATAACTAAGCGACATGTCCCCGGCTATAAAGCTGGGGATTTTGTATGTGCAGAAGAGCCGGAAGGCAGGGGCAGGAGAAGAGAGACTTTTGTCTGTCCGGTAGCAGGGACCGGCGGAAGAGATAAGTTTCCGCAAGAGTTATGGCATATATTTGGCCGCATTCTCATATTCTATAGACAAAGATAAGGAATAGGGAGTGTGGCATTTTTTATGTCTGAGACGACAAAGTTCAGGATAAAGGACACTGGGGAAAAAGATCTTCCGGGTCTGGTTTTCCGGTTTCATTTTTTGGGGGAGAGCGGCTCACGGCAAAGGAAGCTGCGGGCGAGAAATGTCGCGGCTGTGTGGCTGGCGCTGGGGATGTTTTTTCTGAGCGTTCTGCCTGCAAAGGCCAATGTTACGGTTTCGGCTCCTTCGGTGATCCTGATAGAGAGTTCCACGGGGGAAGTGATATATGAGCTCAATTCCACGGAACGCAGGAGCCCTGCCAGCATTACAAAGATTATGACGCTGCTGCTGACTTTTGAGGCCCTGGACGCGGGAAAAGTACATCTGACGGATCAGGTGACTACC
The DNA here is from genome assembly GCA_910577185.1 of uncultured Acetatifactor sp. GTDB lineage: Bacteria > Bacillota > Clostridia > Lachnospirales > Lachnospiraceae > Acetatifactor. Next base: position 7,291 of record CAJTLR010000015.1, on the reverse strand, counting down.
AGCGAGTACGCCAGTTCCATGGGAGGATCCCAGGTATACCTGGCAGCGGGGGAGATACAGACCCTGGAAACCATGATCAAGTGCATTGCGGTGTCCTCCGGCAATGACGCCTCTGTGGCGGTGGCAGAACACATAGCCGGCAGCGAGGAGGCATTTGTGGCCCTGATGAATGAAAAGGCCCAGGCGCTGGGTATGGCGGATACGCATTTTGTGGACTGCTGCGGGCTGAGCGATTCCGACGAACACTATACTTCTGCCAAAGATGTGGCGATCATGTCCCGGGAACTGACTACCGCACATCCGGATATTTTCAATTACACCAAGATCTGGATGGAGGATATTGTACATGAGACAAGGCAGGGAACCGTGAATTTTACCCTGAGCAGCACCAATAAAATGCTGAAACAGTATCAGTGGACCACGGGGCTGAAGACGGGATCCACCTCCAAAGCAAAATACTGCTTTGCCGCAACCGCGTCAAAGGACGGTATTGACCTGATTGCGGTGGTCATGGGGGCGCCGGACTATAAGACTCGTTTCGGGGACGCGCAGACCCTGCTGACCTACGGTTTCGGGGTATGTGATTTGTACATAGACGAAAACAAGGATGCCCTGCTTCCCATTGCCGTAGAGGGCGGCGTGGAGGATGAGACGGATGTGAGATACCAGAAAGAGTTCCGGTATCTGGATACAGGGGGCAATGATTTGTCCACGGTGGAGAAAGTGCTGGATCTGCCGGAAAACATACAGGCGCCAGTGGAAGAGGGGGCGGAAGTGGGAAAGGCCAGATATCTTCTGAACGGCACGGAAATCGGCAGTGTGTCCATTCTGGCGGCAGAAAATATTGAGAAAGCGGGATATGGGGATTATCTGAGGAGAATTTTTGACTTTTTCCTGCTGCTTCCCTGACAGCGGGTCCGGATTTCTGTTTCGGCGCTGCAGCCTGCAGTTTTGCGTACCGGAGCGGGGGAAGCAGAGGGGCGGTTATCCCGGAGCCGGAACAGAATCTGGAACCGGTTCCGGACAAAAAGCAGTTTATGAGGAATGATATGGCAGATATACTGATTACTTTGTTTGGGCTGGCTGTACTGGTCTGCGTCTGGGTTATGCTGTATGACAGCAACCGTTTTGTGGTAAAAAAATATACCGTGACGGATGACCGGATCAAAAAGCCCTGCAAAACCGTATTTTTGACGGATTTGCACAATAAACAGTACGGAAAAGAGAATCATGTTCTTTTGGAGGCAATCCGGGAGGCGCGGCCGGACCTGATCCTGATTGCGGGAGACATTCTGACGGCACAGCCCGGGGCTTCCATGGAGCCGGCGCTGGATTTTTTGAAAAAACTGGCGGAAGAATATCCTGTCTTTTATGCAAACGGCAATCATGAACACCGGCTGAAGCTGTATCCGGATGTATACGGGGACATGGCACGCCGGTACGGGGAGGCGCTTGGAAAACTGGGAATTGAGCCGCTGGCCAATGCCCATGTGTTGCTGCCGGAATATGGGCTGGCAGTTTACGGTGCGGAAATCCATGAAGATTTTTATAGGCGCTTTTCCCTGACGAAGATGCCTGCGGAGTATCTGACGGAAACGCTGGGACAGGCTTTCCGGGAACAATACACTGTCCTGCTGGCCCATAATCCGGATTATTTTCCCGAGTATGCCGCATGGGGGGCGGACCTGACGTTGTCGGGGCATATTCACGGCGGCATGGCCAGGGTTCCGTTCTGGGGAAAGGGTGTCATATCGCCCTCCTGGCATGTATTTCCAAAGTATGACGGGGGGATTTTCCAAGAGGGGAAATCGGTGATGGTGCTGAGCCGGGGGCTGGGAAACCATACGGTTCCGGTGAGACTGTTCAATCCTGCGGAGTTATGGGTGGTGGAATTTTGTCCCCTTGGGGCGGACCCGGAAGCCGGGGCGGATATCCCGCGTTCACAGTAATGTGGGGCGGGCTGCCCTGCCGGGAAACATATGTTTTTCTTGAAATTAAGGGGAAAAAACGGTAAAATAGAGTCTTGGGTTGAGAAAATCCGGAACATTTCCGGGAAATTGTGACAGAAAGCATATATGAGGATGCCATGGCAATACCTGTAAAATTGGAAGTGTTTGAAGGCCCGCTGGATCTTCTGCTTCATTTGATCGATAAAAACAAAGTGGATATATATGACATTCCCATTGTGGAAATCACGGAGCAGTACCTGGATTACATCAGGAAGATGGAAACCAGCGATATGAACGTGATGAGCGAGTTTCTGGTGATGGCGGCCACCCTCATTGATATCAAATGCAGGATGCTGCTTCCCAGGGAGGTGGACGAGCAGGGGGAGGAAGAAGACCCCAGGGCGGAACTGGTTCAAAAGTTACTGGAATATAAAATGTATAAATATATGTCCCTGGAACTGAAGGACCGCCAGGTGGATGCGGCGAAAAATATGTACAGAGTGCAGAATCTGCCGCCGGAAGTGGCTATGTACAAGCATCCCCTGGACTATGAGGCCCTAATCGGGGATATGACGCTGAGCAAGCTTCACGGGATTTTTAAATCCATAGTCCGGAGACAGGAGGATAAGATCGATCCCATCCGGAGCCAGTACGGCAATATCGAAAAAGACGAAATAGACATGGATATGAAAACATTGTATGTGGAAGCGTATGCCAGGGAACATAAGACCTTCAGTTTCCGGAAGCTTCTGGAAAAGCAGGAAGGTAAAATGGAAATTATTGTCACCTTTCTGATTATTCTGGAATTGATGAAAACAGGAAAGATATTTATCAGCCAGGAGTCAATTTTTGACGATATCATGATAACTTCCCTGATGTGAAAACGCAGTTTAAGGGCCTGCCACCACAAGCGGCAGAATTGCGGGGCAGGGAAGGCGCCCGTAAAACAAAATGCTGGCAGGGGACGGCAAATCAGGAAAGGAATGTGCAGGTGATTCCGGATGCAATGTGACGGGCACGGTCTGCGGGAAGGACAGGTAAGAATGAAAAGAACCAGGGCGGAAGCGGCGATAGAGGCAGTGCTGTTTACCATGGGGGAATCCGTGGAGATCAGCAGGCTTGCGGATGTGATAGAGGAAGATGTAAAAACCACAAAAGAAATCTTGCTGCATATGGAAGAACGCTATCGAAAAGAGGAGAGGGGAATTATATTGACCCGCCTGGACAATGCGGTACAGCTGTGCACCAAGGAGGAAATGTATGAATATGTGATCAAAATAGCCAGGGCGCCAAAAAAAATGTCCCTGACGGACACGGTGCTGGAGACTCTTTCCATCATTGCATACAAGCAGCCGGTGACCAGGGCGGAGATTGAACGTGTCAGGGGTGTCAACTGCGACCATGCCATCAACAAGCTCCTGGAGTATGATCTGATTACGGAACTGGGAAGGCTGGATGCCCCGGGCAGACCTTTGCTTTTTGGCACCACGGAACAGTTCCTGCGTTGCTTCGGTGTTAAAAGTATTGAGGAACTGCCGGAATTAAATCCGGTCCAGCTGGAGAAATTTAAACAGCAGGCAGAGGCGGAAGTGCAGCTGCAGCTGGATATCTGACCTGGGAAATCAGGAGAAAATGCTTACTCTATTTTTGATTAGAAACCTGTCCTCAAACATAAAATAGAAAACCAGTCTCATATATTATAAAAAATCCCATGGGATGACTGAAGTGATGAAAATGCGGATGAAAAAAATAATATGGGGCTTTTTTTGTGCCCTTCTTTTGTTGCTGCCCCAGGTGAGGGTACAGGGGGCGGACCTGGAACTGTATGCCACGGCGGCAGTTTTACTGGACGCGGATTCCGGGAGAGTGCTTTTCGGAAAAAATGAGGAGACAATTCTTGCCATGGCAAGCACCACCAAGATCATGACATGTATTCTCGTGCTGGAAAATACATCCCCGGAAGACATTCTGACGGTATCTTCCTATGCCGCCGGTATGCCTAAGGTCAAACTATACATAGAGAAAGGAGAGCAGTACCGGGTCCGGGACCTGCTTCATTCCCTGATGCTGGAATCCCACAATGATTCTGCCGTGGCGCTGGCGGAATATGTGGGGAAGCGTTTTCTGCCCCAGGAGCTTCGGGACAAAGACACGTCGGAATTTAGCGCGGAGGAGAGCAAACAGGCCATGGCGGCATTTGCGGCGCTGATGAACAAGAAAGCAGTGGAACTGGGATGTGAAAATACCTGGTTTATCACGCCAAATGGACTGGATGCCACGGAGACATTTGCCATGGAGGATGGAACCATCATACAGAAGGAACACTGTACCACGGCGAAGGAACTGGCCAGGATCATGGCTTACTGCATCAAAGAATCTCCCTGCGCAGGGGATTTTCTGGAGATTACCAGGGCTCCCGGGTACTCTTTTTCGGCCAATGGGCGCAGCTATTCCTGCGTAAATCATAACGCTTTCCTGAATATGATGAGCGGGGCCCTGACGGGAAAAACCGGATTTACCAACAAGGCAGGGTATTGCTATGTGGGCGCCCTGGAGAGGGACGGAAGAACTTTTATCGTGGCGCTGCTGGCCTGCGGCTGGCCCAACAATAAGGGATATAAGTGGAGCGATACCAAAAAACTCATGCAGTACGGCATAGATAATTATTTTTACAGAAGTTTTTCCCAGGAGGGTGTCTGCTTTGACGAAAGCCTGCTGAAGTCCATTCCCGTGCAGAATGGACAGACGGATATTCTGGGAGGAACGGCTTATGCCAATGTCAGGGTGGCGAAAACGGAAACCGGGACCGGCCAGGGTACGGCGCGCAGCGAAATGACGGGATACAGTGAAACCCCAGGGGAAGATACAAAGGTATCCGTGGGCGAGAAAGACAAGACGACTTCCGGTGAAGGAGAAGGAAGGGAGGTATCCGTGGGCGGATCAGACCGGATAACATCTGCTGAAGGAGAAGGAAGGGAGGCATCCGTGGGTGGATCAGCCCGGATAACATCTGCTGAAGGAGAAGGAAGGGAGGCATCCGTGGGTGGATCAGACCGGATAACATCTGCTGAAGGAGAAGGAAGGGAGGCATCCGTGGGTGGATCAGCCCCCATAACTTCCGGTGAGAGGGAAGCACAAAAAGCTTCCGGGAGAATACCTGTCCGGAAACAACAGGACAGCAGTGGAGTCCGGGAAAATCTGACACAGAAAGAAACAGGCGGCGGGGAGGAAAAGGAAGGATCAGAAAAGAAACTGCCGGCAGTGTCTTACATAAGGCAGGCAGAGGGCCTTCTTATGAGAGAGGATGAGGAAGTCAGGGTGGAATATACCATGGCAGATTCCCTGCAGGCCCCGGTAAAAAGCGGGATGCAGGTAGGCAATATAGATTATATTGTGGATAATACGGTCTATAAACGGGAAGCAATTGTGATCACTGAGGATGTGGCAGCCATTGATATGGAATGGTGTATGAGGCAGGTATTTGGGAGATTCCTGATGCCGTAATTCCCATGATTTCCATGAAAGTGTTTTTCTGTAAATAGTGTTTTAAAGGGGCTCCCATGGTAAAAAAGTTCATATATGGCATGGTTTGGCCGATAAGCCAGGCTGTAAGCACCAAATAGGAGGAGAGGAGTGGGAGAGCAGCAATGAAGACTACTCTCCCTTAAAAGTTACTTATTTGCCAATAAGATATTCTTCGTAAAGTTTATTTCTGTACTGTTTGTCTTGTGTGGCTTTGATGATGTCCTGTGATCGATTGTTTTCCAGCAGCTTTGTAATTAATCTGGAGAGTCTGTCTTCTCCTTGTTCAATACCTTGTTCAATACCTTCTTCCAGACCTTCTCTTTTTATTGTTTTTGCTTCATATTCCAGTACTTTTCCACCCATGACTGCTTTCACTCCTTCCTTGACATAATCGTATTTTACAGCGATATGCTCCAATACTTTATTTGACATATCAATAATGGTACACCTTGTGTATTCACTGATAGCTCCCTGATTTAAGAGTTCCTCCAGCTTATTTTTGATTTGCTCATATTCTTTCTGCAGGGTCTTCAGCTTTGATTTATCATTTTCATATTCATCAAAGCGTGTTTCGTGAGAAAAGATATAGAAAGGAATCAACAGCAGAAGGTTTTTCTCAAAAATCTCTTCCAGGGTGTATTGTTGGGATTTCATCACCTGGATATCATATTCCACGGTTCCGCCAGGAGTTATCATCCTGATTTTCAGCGTACCGGGTGTTGATGCATGATGCCTTAAAAACAATACAGCGGAATGAGGAAGTGTCACTGTAAGGATATTTCCGTTAATTGTCCCCTCATCCAGGGCAATTTGTGTATCATATTCAAAAAATCGGACCAGCATACTGTTATCGGTACTGCTTTGGCATTCCAGATGGTATTTTTTGGTTTGTTTTCCTTCAATCCTGAAACTGGTATCCGTGATCCGTTCCTCTTCATTCCCGTTTTGCTGGTTCAGGAAGTGCTCATTTGGTGAGAAGATGATCTTTTCCTGGCCTGAATAATGCTCTCCGAACACTTCGTTTATCACAGGGATGATTAGAGAACTGCAGTCATTCAGCAGCGTGCGGAACACATCGTCATAAGGTGTGCTTGTTATCCTTACCTTTTCCATTGTTACCTGCTCCTTTTATTATATTTTACCATATCGTATCAATTTACTCAATCAGAAAACACATTGTACAGAGGACTGATCAGAAGTGGATTTTTGCTGTCAGAACAAGGACTTTTGTAGACAGCGTATCCTTTGTTATATGTACTACTCCGTAATATTTTCCATATTGGGAATGTCGGACATGATGTCCATTAGAATATTCCCTAAAATGCTCATCAGTCCTGGTGCTTCCGCTTTGCCAGCCTGAGACACTCCCGCAGTTTTGAAGAGACAGATTTACCAGGCGTGTGTCCGCTTCACGGAAGGGGTATTTTAATAGGGGTATTTTAATAAGGAATAAACGGTTCAAATATATAACTGCCGGGCAAATATATGGGACAACATACACGGAAAGACGGAAAGGACTGTATGGTATGTGGAATATGGCAGAATGCGGTAGCCGTGGGTTTGGTGAATGGCAGAAATTGTCTGATTTGCTTGTACGTGTAGTATAACACGGAAACTGTTGGATGGAAACAGAACAAAAGAAAATTCTCAAAAAGTATAGTTTTTGAGGATGAAAATCCTGCTCAACTTTTATCAATTCTATTATATTATCGGACAAAAGTCAAGAAACTTTACCCGGATTTTTTGTACATTATACCCAACAAAATTCACTGATGCAAAATTACCAAAAACTATACTTTTTGAGAATGGCACAAAAG
>CAJTLR010000014.1:55866-75570 GCA_910577185.1 uncultured Acetatifactor sp. | reverse complement strand
CTGCTTGCAGCGCTACAAGCTTGATGCCCCGTTGCTTGCAGCGGGGTTGTTGACTGCACAATTCCGTGGGGGGAAAATATGCTGTCCGGCAGGATATCATTTCTGAAATGCCTGTATCTGTGACGGCATAGGAAGCGGCAAAGGACCAGAATATATGGCGGGTCCCGGCTGAATGAAAAAACAACGGAGTTGAAACATTATGAAAAAATATCAGCAAGGAGAGAGACATGAAAAAAGAAGATGGTACAGTTCTAAAGATAGTTAAGATTATCCTGATTGGCGTTCTGGCCTTATGGATCATGCTTACGGCCCCTACAGGGTGGATTTATGATTTATGGGCGGGGGAGGGGACCGGACAGGGCCAGAAACCCGGAGAAGGCGTCAGGCAGATTCAGACACAGGAGGATGTACAGGCCTTTTTTTCTGAACAGATTCCGGCAACGGTATCCGGCGGCAGGCCGGTACCCTGTCCTATGGTGCGGCTGCGCGACGTGGAGCATGCGGGGACGCATTATACCGGAAGACGCGGCTCCAGGAGGCAGGTTACGATTTCGGAATATATCGCCGGGGACTATCCGATTACCCAGGTGCAGAAGATCAGCCAGTGGATTGTGGGCGGCACTTACAACCGTTATCACCTGATGGAGCTGGAGGACGGCTCATATCTGTGCGTATACTTTGATGATTACCTGATGCTCACAGGCACAGACAGCTATCCCACCGGCTATGTCCGTAATACCACCATCCAGGAGCGCCAGATGCTGAGCGGTATGGCTGAGGATTATAATGTGGATCCCCTATATGTGCTGGATATGTACCGGCATGGAAAGGTCAGCTGGATGGCCGACACGCTGCTACGCTTTGTGGTGCTGGTGGCCGTGATCACAATAATTTCTGTCCTCTGGGGGATTTGGAGAGGGAGAAAGGAAGGGGAGGGCAGATCGTGAAAACCCAAAAAAGAATATTGCTTTTTGATTTAGACGGCACCTTGTTGAGAAATGATAAAACCTTATCGGAATATACTTTGGAAATACTGGCAAAATGCAGGGAGCAGGGGTATCTGACCGGTATCTCAACCTCAAGGGGTGAGCAGAATTGCCTGGGATTTATAAAGGAAATGAAGCCGGATATTCTTATTTCCAGCGGCGGGGCACTGGTAAGGGTAAACGGAAAAATGATCTGTTCTTCTTCTTTTTCGGTGGCGGAGACAAAAAATTTTATTCAGACGGCAAGAAATATATGTGGTGTGGATTGTGAAATTACGGTTGACACACTGGATGCACATTATTGGAATTACAAAACAAATCCCAGAGAGGAGTACAAAAGCTGGGGCGACAGCATATATTCGGATTTTACGGATTTCAACCATCAGGCGCTGAAGATATGCGTGGAGATACATGACTCCGGCCTGGCAGGCAGATTATGTGAACATTTTTCAGAACTGGACAGTCAGCACTTTTCGGATGGCGACTGGTATAAATTTACGAAAAGCGGAATTACAAAGGAAAAGGCAATATTGGCAGTATGTGAAGCGTGCCGCACAGAAGTATCGGAAATCATTGCATTTGGAGATGATTATGCGGATATAGGCATGCTAAAACTGTGCGGCACAGGTGTGGCCATGGGGAATGCCATACAGGAGGTCAAAGACATTGCGGATGAGATCACACTTTCAAATGAGGAGGATGGTGTGGCCGTTTATCTGGAAAAACGGATGAAGGACATGTCATTTTCTGTCTTTTAAAAACGACACCAGCGGTTTTACGTATTCCTTTGATGAAATATCATAGGAAGTGGAGATGTTTTCTTCAAAACTCTGCTCCATGGGCGTTTTATTTTCTTTGTGCCTCAGCTGGCGTTTCATGACACTGGCAAAGGCCTTCATCATGATTTTATCCGGGAGCGGCATTTTTTCATAGCACAGGCCGCCGGGCATATAAAAATGCGGAATCTGGCGCAGCTCCTCAGGGGTCAGGTTATTTTCCCACATCTGCTGAATGGTTTCCTCTGCCTCCAGGGGCATGGCGCCGGTTGCAAATACAACAAAGGTTTTTCCGCCGCTTTTGGTTATAAGTTTCCTGATTTTTTTCAGTCCATCAATGACTCCGGCGTGAAGCCTGCCCCCAAACACTATTGTGTCATATTGTGAGATTATGCGGGCTGTGACATCCCGGGAATTCATCAGGGTACAGCCTGTTTCTCCGCTTATCATTTCCGCATATCTTTTTGTAAAACCGGTGGTGCTTTTGTAACAGACTAAAATGTTATGTTTCATATTTAACCCCATTTCTGCGCGGCCTTTTGTGCATGTCAAGTTTGTGGATGCCGCGCAGACACAAACTTGGGATTGAAAATTTTCAATTTTCAATCTTTTCCTCCCATCCCGCTTTTGCGGGGATTCTGTTTTCGTCTGAAAGTTTCCTTTCAGGCATTATCCTCCAAAATATGTTTCAGGAGAATCTGATAGATTCTTTCCTGCTGCGAATAAATTTCATCTGAAGAAATGCCCGGTGTGGTCATGGAAAAAATGGTTCCGATCCCAATGGTATAGATCAGCATGTCCAGATGAAGCTGCCGGGCCCGGTCCGTGCTGATATTCAGGTTTTCTGCCAGAAACACGGGGATTTGCCCGTCGGCTTCCGCCCGGTACAGATCGTCCAGTGAAGAAACGCCTTGCCGCCTGTGCAAGATAAAAATTTTGAACAGGTTGGGTTCTTCCTCAGTGAGCCGGATATAGGCCTGTCCTGTGCTGCGGAAAGGGTCGTTTTTGTCAAAATGCGATGCGATATATGCTTTCACAAAACATTTGGTACGTTCTTCCACATCCCGCCGCAGTCCGTCCATGTTTTTGCAATAACTGTAAATTGGCTGCACGGAACAGCCGATTTTTCCGGCAATGGCTTTTACCACAACCTGCTCCATTCCTCCGCTCCGGGCCAGCTCAAAAGCGGCATCCACCACCATCTCTTTTGTAATGCGTTGTTTTGGCATATTTAACCCCATTTCTGCGCGGCCTTTTGCGCATGTCAAGTTTGTGGATGTCGCGCAGACACAAACTCCGCCCGCTGGTTTTATGTGACATTTTCCGGGAAAATGAAACAAACTAGTTATATAAATCGATTATATAACTTGATTATAATTGGATGCAGTAAATTTGTCAACCGGAAAAAAGACGTTTTGTATTTTCAAAAGCAACCCTCAATGATATAATGGAGGTATCGGAAAATAGGAACCGGACTGTTTGGCAGTGTGGCGTCACAAATAAGCTCTGCTGGCAGACGCAAAATTGAGATTTGCGCCGCCACCGTCGCATACACGCTCCGGAATGGAGATGAAAATGAAAAAAAGAATTGAGCTGAATGCGATTTCAGATAATTTTTATTTTTTGGGAATGCTCTGGAAAATCAATCCCCGAAGGGTGGTTTTCAGTTTTGTGGAGGCGTTTTTTTCCTATGGGGAATGGGCTTTTTTCAGCGTGGTTTTCATGAAATATTTGTTCGGGGCGGCGGAGTTCGGGAGAAGTTTCGAGGAAACGGCCGGGTTTATCGGCATTACCATGCTGGTGATTTTCTTTACCACGGGTTTCCAGATCTGGATGGAGGAGTGTTATATTCCCTGCACGGACGCGGAACTGAATGAGAAGCTGAACCGGACGCTTTTTGACAAGGCGGCCAATGTGGACGTGGCCTGCTATGAGAACGCGGATTTTTACGACACCTATACAAAAGCATCCTCCCAGGCTTTTGAAAGGGCCCGCTCGGCCATGAGGGATACCGCCGAAGTGTGCGCCGCCGCCTGCGCGTCCGTATATGTGATCATGACCATTTTTTCCATCAACTGGATTGCGGGACTGTTTTCCTTTCTTCCCATGATCGGAAGTTTCTTTTTCAGCAAGGTCATCAACCGGATAGAATATGAAAAAACCATGGAGGGGACACCTTATGTACGGCAGATCAATTATGTGAACCGTGTGCTGTATCTGTCCCGGTACGCAAAGGAAATCCGCATGACGAAAATCAAAAACGTTCTGGATGACACCTATGAGGAGGCGTACGGCGGCCTGCTGGACATCATTCAGAAGTACTGGAAGCGGCTGTGTATTTTGGGGCTGCTGAGGGGCGTGCTCTGTTTTCCCCTGGTATTTGAGGGAATGTGGCTGTTTGCGGCATACTGCGCCATGGTGACAAAATCCATTCTGATCGGGGATTTTGTGGTGCTGGCAAACGCCATAGTCAGCACCACCTGGATGCTGACAAGTCTCACACAGAGTATTGCACGGACTTACCAGAACGGCCTTTACGCCAGGACACTGAGGGAATTTATGAACTATAGGGCACAGATCCCGGAGGACTGGCAGGGCATCGGAGTACCCGAAAAAGTGGAAACTCTGGAACTGAAAAACGTTTCTTTCCGGTATCCGGGCCAGGAAAAAGAAGGGAAGTACGCGCTGTCCCATGTGAACTGCACGTTTACCGCAGGGGAGCGAACTGCCCTGGTGGGCCATAACGGCTCCGGCAAGAGTACGCTGGTAAAACTGCTGATGCGCCTCTACGACCCCACGGAGGGCGTGATTTTGTTAAACGGCGTGGATATCCGGGAATATAATCTGCAGGAATACCGGAACCTCATCGGCACCACCTTTCAGGATTTTGTACTGTTTTCCATGAGTGTGCTGGAAAATGTGATTCTGGAAAAACTGGAGACGGAAGAACAGCGGAAAGCGGCCATGGAGGCATTGAAAAAGAGCGGCGCCCTGGAGCAGACCGAAAAGCTGGAAAAAGGTGCGGACACTATCCTGACCAGGGAGTTTGACGAGAAGGGGGCGGTGCTCTCGGGCGGTCAGGCACAGAAAATCGCGGTGGCCAGAAGCTTTGCGAAGAACGCCCCCATTGTGCTTCTGGACGAGCCCTCCAGCGCCCTGGACCCGGTGGCCGAGTACCAGATGTATGAAACCATCATGGAACTCTGCGGCGGGGAGGAGGACAAGATTTCCGTGATTATCTCCCACAGGCTTTCCTCGGCGGCCATGGCGGACCGGGTCTGCCTGCTGCAGGAGGGGGAACTGAAGGAGCAGGGGACGCATCTGGAGCTGCTGGAGAAAAATGGGATTTACGCGGACATGTTCCGGAAGCAGGCAGAGAGTTATCTGCAGGACATTGCATAAGACCGGAGGTTTTACCGGAAGACAAAAGACGGTATGGATTTTCGGCACATTAAAATCTGGGTCAGGATAAGGAGAAGAGATGTCTGGAGTCAGGATTAAGGCAGGGAGAACCATCTCCAACAACTGGTTTTTATTGAAAATAGCCCTGGAGGAGGCGCCTCTTTTTACCATAGAACAGCTGAGCACCCGTGCCAGGCACGAGATCATTGTTTTTGTGGAGCATATTTACATGATCGGGTATATCATTGACAGTATCCAGTACGGCAGGCCGTTTGCGGAAGTGTTCTGGTTTGTGCTGGCAGTGTTTTCGTTTGTGACCCTGGTGGCCCAGGTTCTGCCCAACTACGTGGAGACGAAACTGAAACCCGTATCCAAAGAGAAAATCCGGCGCAGGATACGGAAGGAACTGTACCGGAAGGCAGCAGAGATGGACCTGAAAAATTATGACGACCCGGAATATTACAATGAGTTCGTCTGGGCCATGGGGGAGGCGGCAGAGAGGACAGATGGCGTGATCGGAAGCTGTGCCACCCTGATCGGGGAGATCATCGGCATTGTGGTGGTGGCGGCTTATGTGCTGACCCAGGATGTCCTGGGACTGGTGCTGACATGTGTTTCCGTGGTGGGGCTGCTGGTGCTGACCAATCTTTATAAAAAGCACTGGATAAGCTTTATGGAAAAATTAAAGCCCCTGGAGCGGAAAAGGGACTATATCAGCAGGGTGTTTTATCTGCAGGAGTATGCAAAGGAACTGCGCATGAGTCATGTGAAACCCAAGCTTTACCAGGAATTTCATGAGGCTGCGGGGCAGATACGGGAGCTGGCGAAAAAGGAGACCAGAAAGCTTCAGATTCTGGAAATGTGCGTCCAGTACGGCTGCAGCAGGCTGCTTTTTGACGGCATTTACCTGACCTGGCTGTTGTTCCAGGCCATCGTGAAGGGCGCTTTCGGCTACGGAACGGCGGTGACACTGTACAATTCCTGCGGAAGGCTGCAGAACTGTTCCCGGGGCCTGGCCAGGGTGCTGACCGATTTTCCGGAGCACGGGCGCTATATTGAGAAAATCCGGCATTTCCTGGAGTGTCCTGTGGAGATCGGCCAGCGGGAAGAGGCGGAAAGTGTGGAAGCCGTATTTTCGGACTTAAGCCTGAACCATGTGTCATTCGCCTATCCGGGATGCGAACCGGTCTTAAAAGACATCAGTCTGACCATACACAGGGGAGAGCGGGTTGCCTTTGTGGGCTACAACGGCGCCGGGAAAACCACCCTGGTAAAGCTTTTGCTGCGTCTCTATGACGTGACGGAGGGAAGCATCACCTGCGGGGGCAGGGATATCCGGAATCTGAAGCTGGACGAGTACCGGGGACAGTTTGCCACATTGTTCCAGGATTACCAGCTTTTTGCCGCTACCCTGGGGGAAAACATTGTCATGGACCGTGTGCCCATAGAGGAAGGGAAAGCGGAGCCATTGCTGGAAAAAAGCGGGTTTGACAGTAAGTTTGCAAAACTGCCCGCAGGATATGACACGGCGCTGACCAGGGAATTTGAGGAAGACGGCGTTTCCTTCTCCGGCGGCGAATCGCAGATGGTGGGTATCTGCAGAAGCCTTTACCAGGACAGTTCCGTGATTGTGCTGGATGAACCTTCCAGCGCGCTGGATCCGCTGAGTGAGTATAATCTGAATCATACCATGATGAACCTGGACCGGGAGAAAACCGTGATTTTCATTTCCCACAGACTCTCCACCACCAGGCTGGCCGACAGAATTTACATGCTGGAGGATGGAAGGATTGTGGAGGAAGGCTCCCATGAGGAACTGATGAAGCTGGATGGAAAGTATGCGTCCATGTTCCGGATGCAGATGGAAAAGTACCGGTGACGGCAGGGCGGGATATAGGGGAAGCGGGTCTGCCGCAGATATGTCCCGCAGTGTGGGTGAGATTTATGAATCGGAAAGGCAAGGGTGGGAACAGGGACCAATGACGAAAATCCGGTGTGTGGTGGAGCGAATTACATATCAGAATCCGGAGAACGGATATTCCGTTCTGAAGGTGCATGTCAAGGGATATGAGGAACTGGTCACGGTGGTGGGAAATCTGCTGGATGCCAATGTGGGTTCCGTGCTTCTGATCGATGGCAGCTGGAAGGTGGATTCCAGATACGGCCGGCAGTTTATGGCAGAAAAATGGGAGGAGACGCTTCCGGCCACGGTTTACGGCATGGAAAAGTATCTGGGCAGCGGCCTGATCAAGGGAGTGGGGCCCAAATATGCCAAAAAAATCGTGCAGAAATACGGGACGGATACCTTTGCGGTCATTGAGGAAAATATTCAGCAGCTGCTGGAGATACCGGGAATCGGTAGCAAGCGGGTCAGGATGATCGGGGAGAGCTGGGAGAGGCAGAAGGAAGTAAAAAATATTATGGTCTTTCTGCAGGAACATGATGTCAATGCCGCTTTTGCCGCCAGAATTTATAAACAGTACGGAAATGAAAGCATTGGCAAAATGAAGGAAAATCCATTCTGTCTGGCAGACGATATCTGGGGAATCGGTTTCCGGACGGCAGACAGCATCGCGGGGAAACTGGGTTTCGGGAAGGAGACTTATGTGCGCCTGCGCAGCGGTATCATGTACACCCTGGGGGAACTGGCAGGAGAGGGCCATGTATACGGGGAAAAGGAACAGCTGATCCGGAAAGCTTCGGCGCTTCTGGAGGCAGAAGACTGCTGTGTTGTGATGACGCTGGATCAGATGCTGAAGGATGAGGATCTGATAAGGGAGGAGAATGCCATATTTCTTCCCCCTTTTTACTATGCGGAGCTGGGGGTGGCCAACAAATTAAAGAAACTTGCGGCGGAACCGGCCAGGGACAGGCTGTGGGTGCAGCTTGCCAGGGCCAGGAAAGAGACGGGGAATCAGGAGCTTTCGGTGGATGTGGGCAGGATAGAGCGGACGGTTCAAATGCAGTATGACGAAATTCAGTCAGAAGCCATACGCTGTGCCGCCATGGCAAAGGTGATGGTCTTAACCGGAGGCCCGGGTACGGGCAAGACCACCACCACCCAGGGGATTATAGCTGCCTACCGGGCTTACGGCCTGAAAATCCTGCTGGCGGCCCCTACGGGAAGGGCGGCCAAAAGAATGACGGAGGCCACGGGACTGGAGGCCCGGACCATACACCGCCTGCTGGAATGCAGGCCATCGGAGGGCTACGGGAAAAATGAGGAGAATCCCCTGGAAGGGGATGTGCTGATTGTGGATGAGTGTTCCATGATAGACATTATTCTCATGAACGCCCTGCTGAAAGCGGTTCCGTCAGACATGCGTCTGATTCTGGTGGGGGATATGGACCAGCTGCCATCGGTGGGGGCCGGAAATGTGCTGCGGGATGTGATGGATTCGGGCCGCTTTCCCGTGATACGCCTGACGAGGATTTTCCGGCAGGCCAGGGAGAGTAGGATTATCATGAATGCCCATAGAATCAACCAGGGGCAGATGCCTGATATTTCCAATGGGAAGCATACGGACTTTTTCTTCATTCAGAGGGAAGAACCCGGGCAGGCGGTGCAGGAGATTGTGGAGCTGGTGAAACAGAAACTGCCCCAGTGTTACGGTGTGGATTCCGGGAATATCCAGGTGCTGACGCCCATGCAGAGAGGGGAGGCGGGAGCCACAAACTTAAATCTGGCATTGCAGGAGGCCTTAAATCCCCAGGGAGAGGGTCTCCGGAGAAGCGGCTTTGTGTTCCGGAAAGGTGACAAAGTCATGCAGATAAAAAACAATTACGACAAGGAAGTTTTCAACGGGGATATCGGGAAGATTGTGTCGGTGGACTTCACGGACCGGACGTTGACCGTCTGTTTTGATAACCGGGATATTACATATGAAAATACGGAACTGGACGAACTGGTTCACGCCTATGCAACCACCATTCACAAGGCCCAGGGTTCGGAGTACCCGGTGGTGGTAATGCCGGTGCTGATGAGCCATTATGTGATGCTGCAGAGGAACCTGATCTACACGGGACTGACCAGGGCAAAGAGAATTCTGGTCATGGTGGGAACCGTGAAAGCCCTGGCCTGCGCGGTGCAGAATGTGACCGTGACGAAGCGGAACACCAGGCTGAAGGAGCGGCTGGAAGGATAAAGGGAAAGAGGAGACAAATGACAAAGAAACAGAGGGCTTTGGAGATTATTGAGAGACTGAAAAAAGAATATCCGGCTGCGGACTGTACCCTGGATTACGACCAGGCATGGAAACTGCTGGTGAGCGTGCGTCTGGCGGCCCAGTGTACCGATGCCAGGGTGAATGTGGTGGTGGAAAAACTGTATGAAGTGTTTCCGGATGTGAACGCCCTGGCAGAGGCGGATGTGGATGAGATTGAAAAGATCGTTCATCCCTGCGGACTGGGCAGGAGTAAGGCCCGTGACATCAACGCCTGCATGAAGATACTCCGGGATGAATACAAAGGAAATGTGCCGGATGATTTTGACAAGCTCCTGGCATTGCCGGGAGTGGGCAGAAAAAGCGCAAACCTGATTATGGGGGATGTGTTCGGAAAGCCTGCCATTGTCACGGACACGCACTGTATCCGGCTGGTGAACCGTATGGGACTGGTGGATGGTGTCAAAGAACCCGCGAAGGTGGAAAAAGAATTGTGGAAAATCATTCCGCCCAGGGAGGGGAACGACTTCTGCCACCGGCTGGTGAACCACGGCAGGGCGGTGTGTACGGCCAGGACAAAGCCTTACTGTGACCGGTGCTGCCTGCAGGATATCTGTAAAAAGGCCGGAGTGTAACAAAATAGTCCGGGATCTCAGCCCTGGCGGAAAGGAAAACAGAAATCAGGGGGAAGACACTGTTGTGCCATGTCTGGTCTGCCGGCGGCAGGAAATGAATATAGATGATGGTATCATTTATATCATTTGGGGGCAGCTTTATGGAAATCTATGTGGTAAAACCGGGGGACAGCGTGGACAGTATCGCACAGGAACTGGACGCGGATGCAGGGCAGATTATTTATGACAATCAGCTGGTTTATCCCTATGAACTGGCAGTAGGCCAGGCGCTTCTGATCAACCGCTTCCGGAGGGAGGCTGTCAGGGCAGTGATGGTAAGCGGATATGCCTATCCCTTTATCAGCCCCTGGGTGCTGGAGCAGACATTGCCGTTTCTGTCGGAACTGCGGGTATTTTCTTACGGTTTTACGCTGTACGGGGATTTGCTGCCGCCTTCTTACGGGGATGACACATGGATGATACCGGAGGCGGAGCGGTTCGGCACACAGCCGGTACTGACGCTGACACCTTTCGGACCGGATGGGAATTTCAACAATCAGCTGATTCACTCCGTGGTGAACAACGCCGCCTATACGGACAATCTGATCCGGAATCTGCTGGAGGTCATGGGAGAAAAAGGGTACCGGGGCGTGGATATCGATTTTGAATATATTATGGCCCAGGACCGGGATGCGTTTACGGCATTTGTGTGGCAGGTGGCGGAGGCCATGCGGGGGGCGGGATACCACACTTCGGTGGCACTGGCGCCCAAGACAAGCGCAGGACAGACAGGACTTCTGTACGAGGGAAAGGATTACCGGGGACTTGGGGAAGCGGCGGACTATGTGCTGCTGATGACTTACGAGTGGGGTTACACCTACGGCCCTCCCATGGCGGTGGCTCCGTTAAACCAGGTGCGCAGGGTGGTGGAATATGCCCTGACCGAAATCCCCGCGGAGAAAATAGACCTGGGAATTCCGAATTACGGATATGACTGGCCGCTGCCCTATGAGAGAGGCGTTACAAAAGCCGATACCATAGGCAATGTGGAAGCGGTACGCATTGCGGTGGAACAGGGTGCGGAAATCCGGTTCGATGATGTGGCGCAAAGTCCTTATTTTACCTACACAGACAACGGAATTGCCCATGAAGTATGGTTTGAGGATGTGAGAAGCCTGCAGGCCAAATTTGACCTGATGCAGGAATACAGCCTCCACGGCTGCGGATACTGGCAGATTATGGAATGGTTCCGGGCAAACTGGGTACTGCTGCAAAACCAGTTCTATATTCTAAAATGAGTGACGCCGAGCGCAGAGGAACTAAAAAATAAAAAACCTTCTCGTAGCGAATAGTGCCAGGGAATATATACAGATGCATATTTAAGCATCAGTATATATTCCCCAAAGAGGGCGCTGAGCGTAGAGGAACTAAAATAAAAGAGGAACTAAAATAGGAGAATAGGGCATGAGAATGTATGATATTATTATGAAGAAGAGAAACGGCGGGGAACTTTCACAGGACGAGATCCGTTTCTTCATAGAGGGCTACACCAAAGGGGAGATCCCGGACTATCAGGTGTCTGCCCTGATGATGGCAGTTTATTTCCGCGGGATGACAGAGCAGGAGACTGCCACCCTGACCCTGGCCATGGCAGACAGCGGCGACAGACTTGACCTATCGGACATCAGCGGCATTAAGGTGGACAAGCACAGCACCGGGGGCGTGGGGGACAAGACTTCCCTGGCTCTGGGGCCCATGGTAGCGGCATGCGGCATTCCCGTGGCGAAGATGAGCGGCCGCGGGCTGGGACATACGGGAGGGACCATTGACAAGCTGGAAAGCTTTCCGGGATTCACCACTTCGATTAGCCGTAAAAAATTTATCGAGAATGTGAATAAAAACGGCATTTGCATTATGGGACAGACAGCCGATCTTGCCCCGGCAGACAAAAAACTTTATGCCCTGCGGGATGTGACTGCCACAGTGGACAATATGTCCCTGATCGCCAGTTCCATTATGAGCAAGAAACTGGCGGCGGGAGCGGATGCCATTGTGCTGGACGTGAAAACCGGAAGCGGCGCGTTTATGAAGGAAGAGGCGGACGCCAGGGCCCTGGCGGAGGAAATGGTGAAAATCGGCAAAAACGCCGGCCGGAATACGGTGGCGGTGATCTCGGACATGGACCAGCCGCTGGGCTATGCGGTGGGAAATGCCCTGGAGGTGAAGGAAGCCATCGACACCCTGAAAGGACATGGTCCTGCGGACTTTGTGGAACTGTGTCTGGCCCTGGGAAGCCAGATGCTGCTGTGCGGCGGCAGGGCCCGGAGTGCACAGGAGGCGGAAGAAATGCTGCGGGGCGTCATTGCGGACGGCAGCGCCCTGAAAAAATTCGCGGAGTTTGTGGAAGCCCAGGGGGGAAATGCCGCCCATGTATCTGATCCGGAGTCCCTGCCGAAGGCAGGCATTATCCGTCCGCTTCCCGCCCCGATAAGCGGTTATGTCAACAAAATTGTGTGCGACCAGGTAGGGATATGCTCCCTGATTCTGGGCGGCGGCAGGGAGACCAAGGAAAGCGATATCGACCTGGCCGTGGGACTGGTACTTTGTAAAAAGGTGGGTGATTTTGTCCGGGAAGGAGAAGCGCTGGCCATGATTCACGGAAATGACGAAAGCCGGATACAGGAGGCGGAAAGAAGGTATCTGCAGGCATGCACCATTCTGGATACCCCTCCGGAGAAAAGAGCCATGATCAGGGCCGTGATTTCCGGGTGAAAAGCGAAACCGGAACAGTCCCCGTAAATTCCCTGCGACACCGCCTTTTGCGTGAAAAGAGGGACATGTGGAGCACATAACAGGGAGAAAAACAGCATTGCAAAACAGGGAATCGGAGCCGGCAGCGGGCATAGTTTTACAGGTCCTGTAATATAATGGAACATGAAGAAAAACAGTGACCGTATTCAAAAAAACGAGGCAAGAAAAGAAGCGCTGCTGGAATCTCTGAAATTTCCCAAGGATATCTGCATGGGAGCCATGAAAGTAACCCTCACGGGCAACCGTGAGGCGTGGATCGAGAACTACCGGGGAATCCTGGAATATACAGAGAGCCTGATACTGCTTCAGGGCAAGACCTGCCAGGTCTGTTTTGAAGGTACCAGGCTTTCTGTGGATTATTATACCAACGAAGACATGAAAATCAGCGGCTGCATCAATTGTGTCAAATATCTCTGAATGAGACAGTGAAATAAGGAAAGAGGACAGGACATGATCAAATTTCTGAAATATGTCAGGGGATATCTGCGCATCCGCATATGGGGCTTTTCCCCGGAACGATTTATGAATCTGTGCAGCAACAAAGGCATTTTGCTGTGGGATATTGTCCGGGAGGGCGATGTATACTATATGAACATCGGCCTGAGGGGGTTCCGGGAACTGAAACCGATACTGAAGAAGACAGGAACCAGGGTAGCCATATTGGAAAAATATGGACTGCCTTTTTTTCTGCCCAGGCTTGTGAAACGCAAAATTTTTGTGCTGGGACTGATACTGGCCATTGCCTTTTGGATGATTTCATCCTTCTTTATATGGGATATCAGACTGAACGGAAATTACCAGATCACCCGGGATGTTTTTGATACTTTCCTGAAGGAAAACCATGTGACCATCGGCATGCGCAAGGATGACCTGGATATTGAAGAACTGGAAAAGCAGATACGCAGGAAATTCCCCCAGGTCACCTGGGCCAGTGCCAGGCTGGACGGTATCAGGCTGGAGATCGATATCAAGGAAAATGACGCCCCCATCATTGTGGAAGACCGGGAGTCAGAACAGGGGATGGACCTGGTGGCGGAATTTGACGGAACGGTGGTCTCGATGATTGTCCGCAGCGGTGTGCCCGTGGTCTCCATCGGCGACAGCGTGGAGAAGGGGACGGTGCTGGTGGAAGGAAAAGTGCCTGTCTACAATGAGGACGCCACGGTGCGGGAATACCAGTATGTGGATGCGGACGCGGATATTATGCTGGAGCACACAAGGGATTTTACGGCCAGGCTTCCTTTCGACCATGTGGAAAAGGTATATACGGGCAGGGAAAAGACGGGCTACTACCTGAAACTGGGAGACAAGACCTGCAGGCTGCCCCAGGAACAGCCATTTCTGGTTTATGACAGCCTGTTCAGGGAAAGCAGGCCCCTGATGTTTGAAAAACTGAACATTTCCATATACTGGGGAGAGGTGACACACCGGGAATATCAGAATACAGAATATATGTATACGGCAGAAGAGGCAAAGGAGGTGCTTTCGCAAAAATTAATAGAATTTCTTACAGAATTAGATGAAAAAGGGGTACAAATTATTGAAAAAAATGTTAGAATAGATACGGAAAGTGATTCCTGGGTCTTGCAGGGAGAATTTCTGGTACAGGAGCTTGTTGGTTTGAAGGAAGAGACTGCAAAAACAGATGCAGGGGAAGTGAAGACGGATGAATGATTTTTCTGTAAGGCTGGATATGCCGGCCGGGCATATCCAGGAAATATTCGGCGCAAGGGATGTTTATATCAAGAAACTGGAGCGGGATTTCGGTGTGGTGATTGTTGACCGCAACGGAGGCATTACGATTACCGGCAGGGAAGATATGGTAAAGAAGGCGGAAGGTGTCTTAAAGCAGCTTTCTTTCCGGTTAAGCCGGGGAAATGAGATTGAGGAGCAGAGTGTGGATTACGCGATTACATTAGGAATGGAAGAAAAAGAAGGGGCCATGGTGCAGATGGATGCGGACTGCATCTGCCATACGGTAAACGGAAAGCCGGTGAAGCCCAAGACACTGGGGCAGAAAGCCTATGTGGATGCCATAAGGGACAATATGCTGGTGTTCGGACTGGGGCCGGCGGGAACAGGAAAGACATATCTGGCCATGGCAATGGCAATAACGGCATTTAAAAATGACGAGGTGGGCAGGATTATTCTCACAAGACCTGCCATTGAGGCAGGGGAGAAGCTGGGATTTCTGCCGGGGGATCTGCAGAGTAAGGTGGACCCGTATCTGCGGCCCCTGTATGATGCCCTGTACCAGATTATGGGTGCGGAGAGTTTTGCCAAAAATACGGAAAAGGGCCTGATAGAAGTGGCGCCGCTGGCCTATATGAGAGGGCGGACTTTGGACAATGCGTATATTATTCTGGACGAGGCGCAGAATACCACGCCGGCCCAGATGAAGATGTTCCTGACCAGAATCGGGTTCGGCTCCAAGGTGGTAGTGACGGGAGACAGCTCCCAGAAGGATCTGCCCGCAGGCACAAGGTCGGGGCTGGACGTGGCCGCCAGGGTACTGAAAGGAATGGATGATATTGCTTTCTGCAACCTGACCAGCAAGGATGTGGTGCGTCATCCCCTGGTGCAGAAAATCGTCCAGGCCTATGAGACCTTTGAGGCCAGGGAGGAAGCCAGAAGCCGCCAGAAGGATGAGAGGCTGAGAGAAAGAGACAGGGACAGACGCGGAAGAAGGAGATAACACACATATGAATTTCCAGATATCTTATGAAGCGGATTTCCGGGCGTCTTTTCCGGTGGAGGAGACGGCGGCGCTGGTGTGCGAGGCGGTTCTGGAAGAAGAACACTGCCCTTATGAGACGCAGGTCAGCCTGATTCTGACGGACAATGCGGGTATCAGGGATGTGAACAGGGAATGCAGGGGAGTGGACAGTGAGACGGATGTGCTGTCCTTTCCGAACCTGGATTTTGTCCGGGAGGGCGTGTTCGACATTGATGAGACAGAAGAGGCAGATTATTTTGACCCGGACACAGGGGAACTGATCCTGGGCGACATTATGATTTCCGTGGACAAGGTGTACGAGCAGGCCGAAAAGTACGGCCACAGTGTCAGGAGGGAGTTTGCCTTCCTTCTGGCCCACAGTATGCTGCATTTGTGCGGATATGACCATATGGAGGATGAGGAACGCCTGGTCATGGAGCGGAAGCAGGATGAGATTCTGACAGGTCTGGGAATGACGAGAGATAATTGAGGGACAACGGATGAATCAGACGGAGATAAAAAGAAGGCAGGCGCAGGAAGCTGCCAGTCTATTGACTCTGATTACCATACTTGTGATGGGACACCTGCTGGGAGAAGGCGGTGTGACATATGTAACAGTGGCGGCGCTGGCCTGCGCGCTGGTGTGGACTGCAGTGGCCGGCAGCCTGTCGGACGCACTGGGAAGAATTCTGCGGGGCAGAAGGAATAAAGGGCAGTATAAAAATATTCTGGGAATACGAAAAAATGTCATGCTGTTCCAGATGGTTCTCGGCGTGCTGGGAAGCGCAGCTCTGTTTGTTTTTGCCGGGAACATTGCGGAAGGAATCTTCCATATCCCTTACAGTACCTTTATTCTTCAGGTTTTGTCGCCCATTGTGTTTCTGAGAACGCTTGTATCGGTGTTTCTGGGATATTTTCAGGGAGAGGGTTCGGAGCTTCCAAGGGCAGTGTCCTGCATTCTCAGACAAGTGTTTATTCTGGCATTCGGCATTCTGTTTGGCAATCTGCTGGGCAGCTACGGGGAAAAGGTCAGCGGCCTGCTGAAGCAGGAACAGTTTACACCCATGTACGGCGGGGCCGGACTGGCCCTGGCGGTATGCCTGGCAGAAGCGTTCGTCCTGCTTTTTCTGATGGTTATTTTTAAGGGAAGCAGGCGTTCGGAGCGAAAAATGAAACAGGAGGGCATGTATGCGTCAGATTCTCTCTGGGATTGTATCAGAATGCTGTGTGCGGGCCGATGGCCCCAGTTTTTCACGGGGATTCTGGCGATTCTGCCGCTGATCCTGGGGATATTCCTGGCCCGCAGAATGGTGCCGGAAGAGGGATTTCTGGCGGGGGAGTATGGCCTGTATGTGGGAAAGTATCTTGCGGTCTGCGGCATATTTGCGGCGCTGATATCCATGATGGGGCTGCCGGTGCTGGGGAAAGTTTTCCAGTGTTTTAAAAGGGAAGAGGGGCGGTTTGCCCGGGCTGCCTTTCAGGGAGGCGTTCATTTTTGCCTGGCACAGGGGATTTTCCTGTCCGTGTATGCGGGTGTAATGGGGGCGCAGATTTCCGGATTGCTGTGCGGGGAAAACGGGGAAACCGTGAAGCAGATGTTTTACGGCGGTTCCTCCGTGATTCTGTTTTTCTCCCTGGGATGTTATTTCGGCAGGTTTTTGCAGGCTTCCGGGAGAAAGTACTTTGTGCTGGGAGCCGCTGCCGCTGCGGATATCTGTTTTGTGGTCATAGCCATGGTGATGCCCGGGGCGGGGCTTCTGGCTTTGGTTTACGGCGGTCTGGCAGGTTCTTTTGTGTTCTGTATTGTGCTGGGTGTGTTCTCTTACAGACAGCTGCGGTTAAGGGCAGACTGGCTGGGGATTCTGATTGTGCCTCTGGGAGCGGGAGTGGCTGCGGGCCTGGTCTGTATGCTGTTCGGCAGGCTGATGGCGCCGCTTATGGGAGATCTTGCTGCCCTGGTTCTGGCATTTGTGGTTGCTGGCGGCGTATTCTGGACAGTTTTGCTGCTGCTGCGGAACTTTAAGGAACAGGAGCTGGAGGTAGTTCCGGGAGGGCGTCTGATGGGGGCGCTGGGACAGAAACTGCATATATATTGAAATGAAATGAATAAAGCTGCCAAAAAAAGCTGATACTGACTAATATTAGAAAAAATGCCGTTTCAGGGCATGGGGGTCAGTATGAAATATGTGAAAAGTATCAGCTTATTTGTCCTATATCCCTTGCTGATGCTGGGGATTGGTTTTTATGCGGGCGTGGAGACTTCCCATTTTTTTTATCCGGGCAGGCAGGAGGAAAAGGGACTGACGGAAGGAGGTTCCGCGGAAACCCAGGATCCCGGCAACCAAATGGGAGAACCGGTTCCGGTGCAGGATGACCATCTGGATTACGGCGTGGCATCGGAAGAAAATGACATGGATGAAAAAGAGGCGGACGAAGTGCTGTCTGCGCCTGAGACGCTCTGCGTGGATACGGAATATGTGCTGGAAGAGACGGATGTGCTGCACCACACCGTTGTGGAGACCACATGGCAGCTTCCGCAGAAATACGTGGGCATGAACCGGGAACAGTTTCTGCAGGCAATGGAAGTCTATGAGGCTTTTCCGCCCCTGTCCGAACTGGAGCGCGGGTTTGTGAGCCTGGAAGTGCTTTCTTTTTCCAGGGAGCGGGTGGTGATTCAGATGAATTACAAATTTGTCCAGCCCAGCAGCAGTTTTTATCTGGCGGTCTATGACAATAAGGTTGTGGTCTACCTGGAGGATATGGAGACCATCTATATCGAGACGGATATTAATCTGGAATCCCTGCCGTCCCAGCTGCAGCAGAGTATTATAGAGATGATGTGGATTAAGGATGAGGAAGCGCTGTATGACTTTCTGGAAAACTATTCCAGTTAAGGGGAATCCGGGCCGGGGGAAGGGAAAGCAAAAATCCGGATAAGGAGAAGCGGGATGGGATATTCAATTGGCATTGTGGGCGGCGGGGCTGCCGGGATGATGGCGGCGATTGCCGCTGCCGGACAGGGGGCGGAAGTGACCCTTCTGGAGGGGAATGACCGTCCCGGCAAAAAGCTGTTGTCCACCGGAAACGGAAAATGTAATCTGGGAAACGAGAGACTGACTCCGGACGCATATTATACCGGCTGTCCCGCTTTGCTGGAAAGCTGCCTGAAACGCTTCGGGACAGAAGAGACCAAAGCTTTTTTCCAGGGACTTGGCCTGATGACCAAGAGCAGGAACGGGGGACTTTACCCGGTGTCGGAACAGGCTTCCACCGTGCTGGACGTGCTGCGCTATGGAGTGCGTGAGGCGGGGGTGGAACTGGTGACAGACTGCAGGGTGGAAAGCATCAGAACCGGAAAGACGGGAAAGCGATCAGGAAGAGATGCAATACCGGACAAAACGGAAAATGTCCGTTGGGAAAAGAGAGAAATCCGGGACAAAAAAGGAATATTTCAGGTGGTGGGAAACGGGAAGACTTTCCGCTTTGACCGGATCATACTTGCCTGCGGGGGAAAGGCGGCGCCCAGGACAGGTTCGGATGGAAGCGGCTACCGGCTGGCGGGCCAGCTGGGGCATGGACTGGTTCCCGTGGTGCCTGCCCTGGTACAGCTGAAGTGCCGGGAGGATTACTTTAAGTCGGTGGCAGGGGTCAGGGCAGAGGCAGAAATCAAAATTCTGCACAAAGGAAAGTGCATGGCGCGGGAACGGGGGGAACTGCTGCTGACGGATTATGGCATTTCCGGCATTCCGGTGTTCCAGATCAGCCGTGTGGCAAATTACATAATAAGGGATTGCGTTCCGGAAGTGGAGACGGTGATAGATTTTCTGCCGGATTATTCCCCGGAAGAACTGGAAAACTTTGTAAAGGCCGGAAAGTTCCGGGGGGACGGGCGCACGGCGGAAGAGTTTTTCACGGGATTGCTGAACAAAAAGCTGATGCTGCTGTTCATCAGACTTTCGGGCCTGAAGCCCGGGGAGAAAATCACCGGGGCGGATCAGGGGAAGGTAAGGCGTGTCCTGGCCATGTGTAAAAACTGGTGTGTCCATGTCAACGGCAGCAATCCCTTTGACAATGCCCAGGTCTGCGCGGGCGGGGTTCCGCTGGAGGAAGTGACGCAGGAACTGGAATCCAGGCTGGCTCCGGGAGTCTATTTTGCAGGGGAAATTCTGGATGTGGATGGAAAGTGCGGGGGCTATAATCTGCAGTGGGCCTGGAGCAGCGGCTATATTGCGGGAG
>CAJTLR010000014.1:0-55856 GCA_910577185.1 uncultured Acetatifactor sp. | reverse complement strand
CCGGAAAGCGGCGGGCAGAGACAGAAGATGCCGCCGTTTTGGAGATGGGAATGTAACAAGAGTTTTAATTGAATATCTGAGGACTGCTAATATTATAACTTAATATAAAAGATTTTAAGAAGTAAGCGTAATTTGGAAGAAGGGATGATTCGAGATGGAATCTGAGGATAAAAAAATAAATGGGTTAGAAATGGCCAAAAAGCGTACCCACAAAATTGTGATTACAGATATGGCTATTGAAAAAGTACCGTTGATTAAATATAGAGAGATTCCTGAAAGTGAATATTTGATGCTGCAGGAATTGGCGAAGGAAGTGTTGATGGTTTCTAAAAATGAGAATGATTCTAATGAGGTGGCGCTTACCTATAGCCTCGATTATAGAAACTTGATTGCCGAAGGAAAAGAGTTTATGGGGGTTGCTTTAGGGGATGAACATTCGGTTGATCCATGCATGAATACAGTAGCATATCATTTGATAACAACCTCTATTCAATGTGTTGTTATTGTGCTTCATAATCATCCATCACTATCGAAATTTTCCTTGGAAGATGTAAAGTTTTTTCTTAGTAATGGAACTGTTAAAATGATGGTGGTAGTTACAAACTTAGGGAATATTTCATATCTTGTAAAAAAAGAAAATTATAGCCGCAAAAAAGCTATAGAAATATATAATCACGCAGTTAATGTGCATAATGAAGGAAACAATATACGTGATTATCAGAAGGCCGTATTCTGTTTCCTTTCTAATTGTCATGAAGCAAATATTGTATACGAAGATCGTTAAGGAGGTATTGATATGACGAAGAGAGCTATTTTAAGTGAGAAATTAGAAGACAATAAGGCTGCTGCTGAATGGGGGATTAGACAAGCAGAATTGATTAAAAAAAGTGAAAATATAACGCGGAGGTTAGCAGAAAAATATATACCTATTATTTTATCGCGTAATGGAAGGAATAATTAGTGGCAAGAATACATGTATTCCTTAAAAAAACATATTTTTTCAGAGCTATTTGATAGTGTCGGATATAGAGATTACTAGAAGGAAAGGGATATATGCTCAGAGTCAGTCAGGTAAAAGTGAAACCGGAACATTCCCGGGACCAGCTTAAGCGCTGTGCGGCCGCCATGCTGCGGATTCCGGAGGAGGAGATACAGGAGCTTCAGGTGGTGCGCCGGTCCGTGGACGCCAGAAAGAAGCCGGAGATTTTTTACCAGTATTCTTTGGATATCAAAGTAAAAAACGAAGAAAAGATATTGCGCAGGTTTCGGGGAAAAGAGAACCAGGTGTGCCGGGCAGCGGAAAAAGCCTACCGTTTTCCTGCCTCCGGAACGGTTCCCCGGGAAGAACCCACGGTCATTGTAGGGGCGGGGCCTGCGGGGCTGTTCTGCGCCTATTTTCTGGCAGTGCACGGATATGCCGTTATTTTGCTGGAGCGGGGAAAAGCCGTGGAGGAGCGGCAGAAGGATGTGGAGGCCTTCTGGGATGGCGGCAGCCTGAATCCGGATTCCAATGTACAGTTCGGGGAGGGAGGGGCCGGCACCTTCTCCGATGGCAAGCTGAATACCCTTGTGAAGGACAAAGACGGGAGAAACAGAATCGTGCTGGAAACCCTGGTAAAGTTCGGCGCGCAGGAGAGTATCTGCTATGAGGCAAAGCCCCACATGGGCACGGATGTTTTAAGCCATGTGGTGACGCGGATGCGGCAGGAGATTCTGCGGCTGGGCGGGCAGGTTTACTTTGGGCGCCGGGTGACGGATATCTGCATCCGGCAAAATCAGGTGATAGGGGTAAAGACAGCCTGCGGCGAGACCTTTTCCTGCGGACAGCTGGTGCTGGCCATTGGCCACAGCGCCAGGGATACCTTTTCCATGCTGTATGAGAGACAGATTCCCATGGAGGCCAAAGCTTTTGCGGTAGGGCTGCGGGTGGAGCATCCCCAGGCTCTGATCAACCAAAGCCAGTACGGGATGCCGGATCCGGGGGCGCTGGGCGCCGCGGCTTACAAGGTGGCGGCAAAGGCGAAAAACGGCAGGGGGGTTTATTCTTTCTGCATGTGTCCCGGAGGATATGTGGTAAATGCCTCCTCGGAGGAAGGACATCTGGCGGTAAACGGAATGAGCTACAGTGCACGGGACGGGAAAAATGCCAACAGCGCCATCATTGTGACGGTGGGCCCTGAGGATTTCGGCACGGAATCTCCCCTGGCGGGAATCGCCTTCCAGAGACGGCTGGAGAAAAAGGCTTTTGAACTGGGGAACGGGAAGATACCGGCACAGTGTTACGGGGATTTTAAAGACCGCGTGGAAGGAAAAAGACATAAAACAGAAGAAATACATACGGAAAAACAGATAAGTAGGGATGATTCCCTGCCCCTGTGTAAGGGCGCCTGCCAGTGGGCAGATGTAAGCGGGATTTTGCCGGAGGAATGTAATGCGGCCATCGTGGAGGGCATGGAGGCTTTCGGCAGGCAGATTTCCGGTTTTAACAGCCCGGACGCCTGCCTTCTGGGAGTGGAGAGCCGCACATCCTCCCCGGTGAGGATTCTGCGGGATGAAAGCCTGCAGTCCCGGGTCAGGGGACTGTACCCCTGCGGGGAAGGCGCCGGTTACGCGGGAGGCATCATGTCGGCGGCCATGGACGGTATCCGTGTGGCGGAAGCCATTGCGCGAAAATATGCCCC
The DNA here is from genome assembly GCA_910577185.1 of uncultured Acetatifactor sp. GTDB lineage: Bacteria > Bacillota > Clostridia > Lachnospirales > Lachnospiraceae > Acetatifactor. Next base: position 53,175 of record CAJTLR010000014.1, on the reverse strand, counting down.
GGGGAGGTGCGGACAATGACATTGCAGGATTTTTTCCGGGACAATCCTAAAGCGGCGCTGGCCTTTTCCGGCGGTGCGGACTCGGCTTATCTTCTTTATGCAGCGCTGGAAAACGGGGCCGAAACCGGTGCCTATTATGTGAAGTCCCCTTTTCAGCCCCGGTTTGAGCTGGAGGATGCCAGACGGCTGTGCGAAGAATTAAATACGGAATTACATGTACTGGAACTGGATGTGCTGGCAGAAGATTCCGTGAGATCCAATCCGGCGCAAAGGTGTTATGATTGCAAAAAAATGATTTTCCGGAGGATTTCGGAGGCGGCGCAAAGGGATGGATTTTCCCTGCTGATGGATGGTACCAATGCTTCCGATGATGCGGGGGACCGCCCCGGGATGCGGGCCCTTGGGGAGCTGAATGTGCGGTCTCCCCTGCGGGAATGCGGACTGACCAAGGCAGAGATCCGCAGACGTTCCCGGGAGGCGGGGCTTTTTACCTGGGACAAGCCGGCCTATGCCTGCCTTGCCACACGGATTCCTGAGGGAGTACAAATTACGGAGGAAATGCTCCGGAAAACGGAAAAAGCGGAAAATTATCTTTTTTCCCTGGGTTTTACGGATTTCAGAATCCGGTACGCCCACGGCTGCGCAAGGATTCAGGTGCCGGAGGGACAGCTTGGGTCCGTGATGGAAAAAAGGGCGGAGATTTTAAAGGAACTGAAACAATATTATGACGCGGTGCTGCTGGACCTGGAGGTGCGATGAATGAATTCTGAAGTAAAAAAAGTGCTGGAGGCGGTGCGCGCCGGGGAATTGTCCGTGGAGGATGCCCTGCTAAAGATCAAGGCAGAGCCTTTTGAGGATATCGGATATGCAAAGGTAGACCTGCACCGGAAGGTCCGCCAGGGCGCGGCCGAGGTGATCTACGGTGCGGGAAAGACCCCGGAGCAGATAGCAGGCATTGTGGATGTGATGAAAAAAAACGGCCAGAATACCATACTGATCACCCGTCTGTCACGGGAAGCGGCAGACTATGTGGGGCAGCGTCACCAGCTGGATTACCATGAAGATGCGGGAGTGGGGATCATCGGAGCGCTGCCGGAGCCGGACGGGATCGGGAAAATCGTAGTGGCCACCGGAGGCACAAGCGATATTCCGGTGGCGGAGGAAGCGGCGCTGACGGCCCGTGTTCTGGGAAACCAGGTGGTGCGCCTCTATGATGTGGGCGTGGCGGGACTGCACAGAACCCTGGCCCATCTGGAGGATATCATGGGGGCCAGCGTGATCATAGCCATTGCAGGAATGGAGGGCGCCCTGGCCAGTGTCATCGGCGGACTGGCGGACTGTCCGGTGATTGCGGTGCCCACAAGTGTGGGATATGGCGCGTCTTTTAACGGATTATCCGCACTTCTGGCCATGCTCAATTCCTGTGCCAGCGGCGTGGCGGTGGTAAACATTGACAATGGCTTCGGTGCAGGATATCTGGCAGGCATGATCAATCATATGGACGCGGGAAAGCGCTGAATGAGCCGGTAGTGGTAACGGCTGGGACTGATGAGATATAGGAGAAAACGATGAAGACATTATATCTGGATTGCGGAATGGGGGCGGCAGGAGATATGCTGGCGGCAGCCCTGATGGAACTGCTTCCTGAGCAGGAGACATTCCTGCAGGAGGTAAATGCCCTTGGAATACCGGGGGTATGCGTTAAAACGGAAAATGCGGTGAAATGCGGCATCACAGGACTGCATATTTCTGTCACGGTTGACGGGGCGGAGGAGGAGAGTGTGGACTGGCATGTGCACAGCCATGAAGGCCATACCCATGATCACCAGGAGCACAGCTTGGAAAGTCATCAGTCTGAGTGTCATATGCACGGTGAGGCGTGTGCCCACAACCATCAGGGGCACAGCCATGAAGATCACACTCATGATCACCAGGAGCATAGTCATGAAGGCCACGACCATGATCATCACAGCCATGAAGGCCACGACCATGATCATCACGGCCAGGAGGGCCACGTACATGATCATCACGGCCATGAAGGCCACGACCATGATCATCACGGCCATGACGGTCATACCCATGAACCCCATGAACACAGCCATGGCCATCATCACAGCGGACTGCATGATATCGAACATATTGTGCGGGATCATCTGCCGCTTTCGGATAAAATCAAAGATGATATCATGGCAGTTTACAGCCTGATTGCGGAAGCGGAAAGCAACGCACACGGTGTTCCGGTGACGGAAATTCATTTTCATGAGGTAGGCACCATGGATGCCATTGCCGACATTGCCATGGTCTGTATGCTGATGGACAGACTGGCACCGGATGAGGTGGTGGTATCCCCGGTCCATGTGGGAAGCGGACAAGTGCACTGCGCCCACGGCATTTTGCCGGTGCCGGCTCCTGCCACGGCTTATATTTTGCAGGATGTGCCGGTGTATGGAGGACGTGTGCGGGGAGAACTATGCACACCCACCGGGGCGGCATTGCTGAAACATTTTGCCAGCCGATTCGGGGACATGCCGGTGATGAAGGTTCAGACAATCGGCTATGGTATGGGGAAAAAGGATTTTGAAGCGGCTAACTGTGTGCGCGCCATGATAGGAGAGGCGGAAGACCGAAAAGATATTGTTCTGGAACTTTCCTGCAATGTGGATGACATGACTGCGGAACAGACCGGATTTGCCCTGGAACAGTTTTTGGCAGCAGGAGCCATGGATGCCTACACCATACCCATAGGCATGAAAAAGTCGCGCCCCGGTACCCTGATCCGGGTGATCTGCAGGGAGGGGGACAAAGAGAAGATGATTCCCCTGATTTTCCGCCATACTACTACCATTGGAATCCGGGAGACAGCCACAAAACGGTATGTACTGGACAGAAAACTGACCGAGCTGGAAACACCCTACGGAACCATACGGCGCAAAGACTCCATAGGCTACGGTGTTTGCCGTTCCAAACTGGAGTATGATGATCTTGCCGCCATAGCCAGGGAGAGAGGCATCAGTATGGAAGAGGCTGCAGAGCTGGTTCGGGACAGTCTGTGAAGTATGGGAAGGATTCGGACAAAAACCAAATAAGGAGAATGACAATATGAGTGGAATGAGAGGAATTGACACTCCGGTGAGAGAACGGAGGAGGCGGGTTTTTAAGGAAGTGGCCAATCTGGCATATCACTCGCAGAACCTGAAAGACGACATGGAGGCGCTGCCCTACCAGATTGTGGATTATGAAGAGCCGCTGTACAGGGAAAGCGTATATAGGGACAGGGCAATTATCCGTGAGCGCATCCGTCTGGCCATGGGCATGAGCCTGCGCCCGGAAAATAGGGAACATCCGGGACATCTGACCCAGGGTCTGGAGGAGAGCAATATTGGGGAAAAATACTATGAGCCGCCTCTGATGCAGGTGATTCCGTCAGCCTGCAACGCATGTCCGGAAGACCATTATGAGGTGACCAGCTCCTGCATGGGCTGTGTGGCGCATCCCTGCCACAGCGTCTGCCCCAGGGACGCGATTTCCATGGTAAACGGGAAATCGGTGATTGACCAGGAAAAATGCATCAAATGCGGGAAATGTAAGGATGTATGTCCTTATGACGCCATATGCCATAAGGAACGTCCCTGCAAGGCGGCCTGCGGCGTAAATGCCATTAAGTCCGACAGATTCGGGCGGGCGTACATCGACAATGATATCTGTGTGTCCTGTGGGATGTGTATGGTGAGCTGTCCTTTCGGCGCCATAGCGGATAAATCCCAGATTTTCCAGCTGATCCGCGCCATGCAGTCAGGAAAGCAGATCATCGCCCAGGTGGCGCCGGCCTTTGCGGGACAGTTCGGGCCCAGGGTCACGCCGGACATGTTCAAGACAGCGCTGAAGGAACTGGGGTTTGCGGACGTATATGAGACGGCGCTGGGCGCTGACCAGGGCTGTGCTGCGGAAGCGGAACACTATGTCAGGGAGGTTGTCTCCGGAAAACAGGATTTTGCGCTGACTTCCTGCTGTCCCTCCTGGTCCGTCATGGCAAAGCATTTATTCCCGGAAACCATCGACAAGATCAGCAACGAGCTGACGCCCATGGTGGCCACTGCCAGAATCATCAAGAAGGAACACCCGGACGCGTCCGTGGTCTTTATCGGTCCCTGCGCTTCCAAGAAACTGGAAGCCAGCCGCCGGACAGTGCGTTCCGACGTGGATTTTGTCATTACCTTTGAGGAACTGACCGGAATGTTCGAGGCCAAAGGCATCCTCCTGGATGAGATAAAGGCCATGGATGAAATGCAGGACGCCACAGGGGCAGGGCGCGGCTATGGCGTGGCCGGCGGTGTGGCCGGGGCCATAGAAGAGTATATTAAGACATACCATCCCGGCACGGAAGTAAAAATCGAGCATGCGGAAGGCCTCACGGAGTGCAAAAAGATGCTGCTTCTGGCGAAAGCGGGAAGAAAGAACGGATGCCTGATTGAGGGCATGGCCTGCCCCGGGGGATGTATTGCCGGCGCGGGAACCAATATCGCCATAGCCCAGGCCGCAAAGGAAGTGGCAAAATTCAAGGCTGCGGCCAAAGAACCCGTGCCCCATGAAGACGTGGAAGGGCGCTGAAGCGAAGAGCCAGAATTTAAAACAAAAAACAGACTCGAAGCGGGAAACAGCTGAAAGGAGCACAGAAACGGAGAGCCAGGACTTAAAACAAAAAACAGTCTCGAAGCGGGAAACAACTGAAAGGGGCGCTGAAGCGGAGAGACGGAACTTAAAATAGGAGTAAAAGTTTGTGTCTGCGCGGCATCCACAAACTTGACATGCGCAAAAGGCCGCGCAGAAATGGGGTTAAATATGACAATTCAGGAAAAAATGCATGCAGGGGAGATGTATCTGCCCCATGATCCGGAAATTTTGAAAGATCAGTTCAGGTATCTGGACCGTCTTTACGATTTCAATATGACACGTCCCACAGAGATGGACAAAAGGCAGGAGATGCTGAAAGAAATGTTTGCGGAAATCGGGGAAGGGTGCTACATTGAGCCTCCCCTGCACACGAATTTCGGGGGACACCATGTCCATTTCGGCAAAAAAGTATATGCCAATTTCAATCTGACCCTGGTGGATGACACCCATATCTATGTGGGGGATTATACCATGTTCGGCCCCAATGTGGTGGTGGCCACGGCAGGGCATCCCATACTGCCGCAGCTGCGGGAACAGGGATATCAGTACAATGCCCCTGTACACATTGGAAAAAACTGCTGGATCGGCGCAGGGGTATTGATTGTGCCGGGCATTACCATAGGAGACAATGTTGTGGTGGGCGCAGGCAGTGTGGTCACAAAGGACATTCCTTCCAATGTGGTGGCAGTGGGCAACCCGTGCCGTGTGCTGCGTGAAGTGGGAGAGCATGACAGGATTTATTATTTTAAAGACAGGAAAATTTTATGAAGAAGAAATTATTGCTCATTGGCCTGGGAGTGCTGGCAATGTCTGCCGGCTGTGGAAAGCGTGAAGATGACCCGGTGCATATCCTGGAAAGCAGGGTGGACCGGGAAGGAGAAGAGATGGGGGATGTACCATCGGAAACGGCATCTTCAGAAACCGGGGACAGCCAGCCCGACCGGGACAGCCAGCAGGAAAGCCGGCAGGACAGTGTATCCGTTCCGGCAGAACAGGAAGAAGGTACGCCAAAGCCGGAGCGCGGACAGACGGAAGCTGCCGGATTCAGTTTTGGGGATCTGGCCGACTGGTATTTTTATTTCGGCAGCGGCGTAGGGGCATGGAGCACGGAGCTGCGTATCGGAAGCGATGGGAGCTTTACGGGAAGTTACCATGATGCCGATATGGGAGACATAGGAGAGGGATATCCGGGAGGCACATATTATTTCTGCGGATTTGAGGGCAGTTTCAAAGACTTGGAAAGGGTGGACAGATATACTTATAAAATGAAGAGAGATACCCTGACCTATCAGGAGGAACCCGGAACCCGGGAAATTGAGGACCAGGTTCTCTGGGTTTACTCCGAAGCCGCGGGACTGGAGTCGGGGGAAGAATATTATCTCTACCTTCCCGGAGCGGAACTGGCCGGTCTGCCGGAACAGTATCTGCAATGGGTGGGGTATTACGACCAGGAAAGTATTTCGGGGAAAACACTCCCTTTTTACGGAATCTATAATCCTGCGCAGGAAATCGGTTTTTCCAGTTACGAATATAAAGAACAGAGCCTGGCGGAAAGGATTGAGATGGAAATTTCCTTTGCGGTGGATACAGGAGAACAGCTGGAGGCAGAGCTGAACGAAGTCACCACACAGAACGAGATGAACTACATCAGTGATGAACTGTACCTGAACTGGGACAACACGCTGAATATAATATGGAAGCTGTTGGAAGGGAACCTTCCTTCCGAGAAGATGGAGGCCATCCGGGCAGAGGAGAGGGAATGGATTGCCTATAAGGAGGAAGAAGTGAAAATCGCCGGCCAGGCATATGAGGGCGGCAGCATGCAGCCCATGGCGGAATCCCTGAGAGCCGCGGAACTGACAAGGGAGAGAGTTTATAAACTGGCAGAATATGCAGAGTAAAATTTGCGCCAAACCCGGTGTTGCAGCAGGTTTGGCGCAAATCTTTGTACTGTTACCAAAAAGCAGGTCTGGAGCAAGTCTTTGTATCATTGCCGAAGAGCAGGTTTGGAGCAAGTCTTTGTACCGCCACCGAAGAGCAGGTTTGGAGCAAATCTTTGCGTCCTTACCAAAAAGCAGGTCTGGCGCAAGTCTTTGTACCGCCGCCGAAAATGCGGAGGCGGTGATGCAGACTGCATTTGTGGCAGCAGACAGGAAGGGGATTTACCGTACTGCCGTAAGGACGGGGGCATCATGGATTCCAAAGTCCATAATGTCGTATGTGCCGGCTTTTGGCGTGTGCAGGGGGTTTGCGCGCCACATTGCGGGCCAGGCGCTTCCCCTTGCCTTGGAGAAATGCGGCCCCAGAAGATTCTTATAGCTGCCGCAGACCCGCAGGACAATGGTATTTTCACCCTGCTGCAGCAGGGAGGCAATATCCCGGGCCCTTCTGCCATCGGCATGGAGAAGCCCGCCGTCTTTTCCGTTTACGCGCAGGGAAACCACGCTTGCGTCATAATCCTTCAGATCCAGCAGGGCTGCCTTCGGGACAGTGTTCAGAAATGCAGTGTAGGCATACTGCACTGCGTAAGAGTAGAAGGGCAGCCCCTGCTCTTTCCAGCTCCCGTATTCCAGGGGACGGGGCCTGGAAAGAATCCAGCGGTCATTCTGCTGTGTCACGGCAAAATTTCCCCTGATATATACGGTATCCAGTTCCATGAGCACATGGAATACGTCCACAATGATCTCCAGGGTATTTGCGCCTGGCCTGACACATTCCGAGATATCCGCCACACCGGTGTGATGATCCAGGAAAGTTTCGCCGGGCTTCCAGGGCACCGGGGTTCCGTTGACGCGCAGGCGGCAGTATTCGGGATGCTCGGCGGCCGCGGAAATGGTTTCCGGCAGAAAGCCATCTTCCACCGTGAAATGATACAGCGCCGTAAAACCGCTGCGTTCGTCATAATCCCCGTCACGTTCCACAATATTTTGCCGGAACTGTACTTTGTTGTCCCAGGGATTTCCCGGGAAACCTCTTTCCCGGAAGATTTTGTCGCAAAGCTCCTTCACATAAGTATCTTTCGTTTCCCCATAATCCGCATAGCTGAGAGGGAATATATTCTCCCTTTCCTGAAAGATTCCGGCCGGTTTCAGCGGTATGCCGGCAGCCTTATCCAATGGGATAACTCTATCCAATGGGATAGTTCCGGCCCATGGGGTAATTCCATCCGGTGATGCAGCTCCATCCTGCGGGGCAGACTGTCCGGACTGTGCCGCGTGACTTACAATCAGCATAAGGGACTGATTGCGCACGAGACGGATGGGGACCGTAAGCCGGCCTTCCGCGGCGGAACAGGGAATTTCACTGATTTCCCCCGTAAACAGATGGGCCTGGCGCAGGGAACTGCCACACAGTTGAACATCCGCTTCATAGGTTTCCATAGCCTGATTTGTGAAGAACCATATTTCATCTCCGTTTTCCAGCTTCCGGCGCATGTGGGCGAAGCCTTCCGGAAAGGGTCTGGAGGCAGTGATCCTGCGGGGCAGTATACCGCTTAACACAAGGTCCATGTCATCCGGGGCGGCTTCCTGCCAGCGGCCGGCCAGGGCGGCATAAGTCTGCGGATCGCGCATTCCGTCCACATAGCAGCCGGGGCTGCCGGAGGCGATGACGCTGACCCCGTTTTGGATACAGGATTCTAAAAGCTGCGCCGTGGAGGAGAGCATATTTTTCATGCTGCCGGTGATGATGACGCAGGCATAATTCTGGCCGGCCACCTGTAAACTGCCGTTTTGTGCCTTTCCGTGGCGGGCAAGGGTGTACTCGTCGCCCAGGTCAAAATCCCACTGCAGATCGGAAAGCTTCTGGCAGAGCCTGAGGAATTCCGTCATGTCAGGACTGGTGATGCTGTCCAGGTCTGCGTTTTCCGCACTTCCGGCGGCTTTACCGGGTTCGGTCAGATAAGCGGTGGTGGAGGGATTGAGCACAAGGATTCGCTGTTCCATTCTGCCCCGGGTCAGCATCCAGGATACCCGCCCGATATAGTCGTTCATCACGGTGTATTCTTCCCACCAGGGCTGGCGCCAGTCAAAGGACTGGGGATGGTCATGCTTGCGCGCACCCATGATGGTAGAGAAAACCAGGTGCTGGCAGATAAAGTTTACGCCGTTCACCATAACCCAGTCTGCCATACGCTTGTAGTCGTCAAAGCAGGAATCCCATCCTCCGGCCCCGTACAGTTCACAGAGTGCCCGCGCTTTGGAAAACTGGTTGGAGGCAGATTTCAGTTCCCGGATAGTATGGGTGATGCTGTGGGTGGGCCGGTCCCTGAGATAGTCGGAGAGCAGCATATCAATGGCCGGCCACTGATGATATTCATAATAAGACTGTATGGCCGGGGAGGTTCTGCAGGATACCTGGGGCCACTGATGCTCCAGATAATGGCCGGTCCAGCTGATGTTGTGTTCCTCACACCAGCTGCCGGTGGGTTCAATGCTGTTTTTTACCCATAATTCGTGAATGGTGTCAAAATAATCAAAGCGCACCTTCTCCGGGGGCCGGGGAAAGCAGTCTCCCTCCACGTCCATAAAAATGCAGGGAAGGCTGTCCGTGAGATCGTAGCCGTTGCGTTTTTTGAATTCATGGGCAAACCAGAAGGAAAAAGGCAGCTCTCCATGGGCGCCCTGGCCCACGCAGGGTTCGTCGGTAAAGAGGGCCGGTATGTCTGTGCCGAAATCTTTTCCGAAATGTTTGTAATACCGTTCATGTGTAGACTTAAGAAAGGCGTCATGTACCTGGGGCCGCAGCAGGTCCACATAAGAAAATCCTGCCATCCAGCCGGTGGGAGAATCGGTTCTGCTTGTGATGACAATAAAAAGATTCCCGCATTCCGGCCACTGGTCCCTGGGCATATGGCACAGGTTCCTGGCATGTACCGGCATGCCCTCTTTTTCCTGCGCGGCAAACACTGCGATGGTTTTTTGGGGTATCTGGGCCGGATCCCTGACGATGGAACATGCCATAAGCGTGGAAAGCGCTTCGGGGCAGGCGGCAGAGACATGTCCCCCGGCAAATCCGGAAGGATAGGAATTTTCGTCATAGATGGACAGCTGCATGCCCAGTTCTTTTGCCTTTTCCAGGGCATGTCCCCAGAGGGCAAACCATTCGTCGGACAGATACTCAGTCACCAGACCGGGTCTGGGATGTACAAACGCGCCGCCGAAGCCATGTCCGGCCAGCTGGGTGAGCTGAAAGTCGATCTGATCCGGTGTCATGCGGTCATTCCATACCCAGAGTGGGGCGGGACGGTATTTTCCGGGGGGATTTTTAAAGTTACTGATGATAGTTTCCATATCGGTACCTCCGATTTTTCAATTTTCCAAGTTTTGGTTTGTGACGGTTTTGGCAGTCAATGGGCCGGTTACAGAATCACGGTGGGAATGTTCATCAGAATTCCCAGTTTTTCCAGCACCGCCGCATTGTGGCCCACTGCCAGCGCACAGTGGTGCGTGGGCGCTTCCGCAAACCACCGGGACATATAAGTGTCAGGGTCGCAGGAGAAACGGACGGGAGTCTGCGTATTGCCGATCTGCATGATGGGGCCGTCCGTGGCCTGGGCTTCACTGACGATAAATTTCAGTTTTCCGTCCAGGGTCTGTGTCACGTTCAGCGTGGTGACCGGTCCGGGTTTTACCTTGGCTTCCACGGATATGCCGCTGCCCCGTTTGCCGTGATAGACACCCATGCCCCGCAGGATGGGCTTTCCGTCCGATATTTTGATATGGAACGGCCCGTCGTGACCGATGAGAATGGTGCCGTTTATGTAATCTGTCACAACGATTTCGGCAAAGCTGCCGCCAACACCCAGCAGGTCGCAGATTTTCATGGCCAGTGCGGTTTTCATGTCCGCTTCCCCGGCGCAGGGGATACCTGCGGCGGTCAGCAGGGAATGGCCTACGATAAAACCGCCCTGCAGTTCTTCATAAGGATTGCCGTCCGTGCTGTGGTAATAGTAAGCCAGGGCATCCAGACGGTAATCCTCAGCCATGGCGGCCTGGGCGGCAGCCACTGCAGCCGACCAGCGGAGTTGCTCCTCCGTGGGACGGCAGACCCTTTTATCCGAAACAGAGTCTCCGGCAATCTGGAACATGTGACGGATTTCCCGGAGTTTCTGGTCTGTCCGGGATTCGGTCACTGCCTGCAGGCGCTGGTAAAGATCGCACATTTCCAGAATTTCTACATGGATGCCCGTCTGGGCGGACAGCATGGTCAGATCGCTGTACATGTCCAGCATGCCGGAGTAATTGCCTCCCAGGAAACCGAATCTCGCGGACTGCAGGCTGCGTCTGACCTGCGCGGCGCGGCACCAGTCCCTTATTTCTTCCCAGGCCCGGACTGCCTGGGGAAATTCTGCCGTGACCTCGTCGGACATGGCGCCTTTGGGCGTATCGGAAAGTCCCAGCAGGCCGTTCACGCAGCGGAAGGGGATATCTGCCCGCTCAAAGGCATTGGAGACTTCGGGGATGGGACAGTTTACGCACTGGGCCAGCCATTCGCCGGTATCGGTATGCTCATAGTCAATCTGCGGAGAGGGCTGCAGATTTAAAACGATCACCGGCACCTTACAGAGCTGGTGCACGGGAAGCACGGAATCCGATGTAAAATAAGTGGCGCTGTGCAGGAAAATAATGTCTGCATTCTGGTTCCGGAAATAGGTTCCCGCGCTTTCGGACAGGTCCGCATTGTCCAGAATGCCGAAATTGCAGACGGCCCCGAATTGCTCCAGGCGTCCGGCAATGTATTGATTGTAGGCTTCGATCCTGCCACGGAGTGCCGGAAACTGCGCCCAGTATGCCCGCAGTCCGGCGCTGTACAAACCGATATGTAATTTTTTCATGTGGAATCTCCTTTTTTGAAACAGAGGTAAACAGCTGCCGTTTGTGATCCTTTGGAGGATACATTTTGATCATATAGAAATACAGGAGAAATGACAATGACTGTTATGGCTCTCTACCAGTACAAAATTGCTCTCACGGTTCCGGATCCGTGCGGGAATCGGCGCTGGGGAGCATTATGAATTCCTTCCGGTACTGGGCGGGGGATATTTTGTGGAAAGACTTGAAATGACGCGTCAGCACAATAGGGTCATTATAACCCACGGCGTAGGCGATCTGGGATACCGGCATATCCGAAGATGTCAATAATTGCTGTGCCCGGTTCACGCGGCACATATGCAGGTATTTATAAGGGGACATGCCGGTCTGCCTCTCAAAGATCCGGATCAGATGGTGCCTGGACAGATGCAGGAATTCGGAGAAATCTTCCAGACATAAAGGCGCCGTATAGTTGCTGCGGATGTATTCGGCCAGGGCATTGACATCCTGGCGGCAGAGTTTTGAGGAGGCCGTGTGGTCACTGGCCAGGGAACAGAGCAATTCAGTCAGCAGGCCGGATATGATATGACTCTGGCTGGCATATGAAAGCATGTCCGAACGGTGCGACATCTGGTAAATCTGTTGGATTAACTGCCAGACGTACTCCGGAGAACGTAATTTCACGGATACAAGCCTGGAAAGGAGCATATTCCGGTATCCCTCCATGGAAAGGGCATTGAAATGCAGGTAGAAGAAACTCCAGGGATCTCCGGGCAGGGCGGCGTATTCCTGATAAGTATTGCAGTCAATGAGAACGGCGCTGCCTTTCTGCAGCAGACAGTTCTGCCCGTTCCAGCTCATTTTGCCGGCGCCCCCATCCGTGGCGATCAACAGATAGTGGCTGAATTTGTCCCTTTTTGTATAGTAGGCATCCCCGTTGATGAGCCTGCCGGATTCCGTGCAGTAAAAGGGAAATGACTGGGCAGACACATCGGGGGTTGGGGTATAGTGATAAGAACCGGGCAAAAGATCCATGCGGTAATCAAGCATATATACTTCCCCTTTCCGGGCTTTCGTTTGTCTCCATTATAGCAACCGACAGAAGAAAGTCAATGTACACGCCTCATTTTGGGTATTTTTGGGTTTTTCATGGGTGTGGAAAGCATAGGGGAAAGGGAAAGTGGGACTGCAATTGACCGGCTTCACAGGACGAATGTCAAATGGTGCCTTAAAAAGTGCGAATTATACCCTATGACTTTCGGAAAATTCTTTTTTTTGATAAAATAAGAACAATTCCAGAGCTGAGAAGCCATGGACTTATATCATTTGTGCTTACGCCCAAATTCGCGTACTGAGCAAGAATGGAGGAATATTATGTCCCAGACAGGAAGATTTCATATAGAAGAAATTCTGGCTTTGGCCGGGCAGGCGGGAGCCAGTGACGTACATCTCACTACAGGGCTGCCGCCGAAAATGCGTTTAAACGGAAGTCTGGTGACCGTACCGGGCTTTTCGGATGCTGACGACAGGATGACGGGGGCAGACACCCAGGCGGCCCTGCGTGAAATCATGAAAGAAGAGCAGCTGCGTGTTTTTGAGGAGCGGGGTGAATACGACATGTCTTTTTCCCTGAAGGGAGAAGGACGGTACCGTGTCAATGCCTTTCGGCAGAGAGGAGCCACAGCCCTGGCGCTGCGGCTGGTGTCGTCCCGGATTCCGTCCCCGGAACAGCTGGGGGTACCGGCGTCCATCATTGATTTATACAGACGCAAAAGAGGGCTGGTGCTGGTGACGGGGCCCACGGGAAGCGGCAAATCCACCACCCTTGCGGCCATTATCGACAAAGTCAACGAATACAGGGATGCCCATGTGATTACCCTGGAAGACCCCATAGAGTATCTGCACCGGCATAAGATGTCCATGGTAAACCAGAGGGAGATCGGCCAGGATACCAGAAGCTATGCGGATGCGCTCCGGGCGGCCTTAAGGGAGGACCCGGATGTGATACTGGTGGGGGAAATGCGGGATTACGAGACCATCAGTGTGGCAGTGACGGCGGCAGAGACAGGGCATCTGGTTCTTTCCACATTACATACCATAGGCGCGGCCAGTACGGTGGACCGTGTGATTGACGTATTTCCGCCCCACCAACAGCAGCAGATCCGGGTGCAGCTTTCCAATGTGCTGGAGGCCGTGATTTCCCAGCAGCTGATTCCCAGGGCAGATGGAAAAGGCAGGGTGGCGGCATTTGAGGTGCTGCATGCCAATCCTGCCATACGGAACCTGATCAGGGAGGGAAAGACCCATCAGATTCCCAGCATGATGCAGACGGGGAGACGCCAGGGGATGATCACCATGGACGAAGCGATTGTACAGCTGGCCCGGGCAGGCAGTATTTCACGGCAGATGGCGGTGGAATTTGCACAGAATCCGGAGACAATGGAGAGTATGATTTAGAAAATGATGAGAGAAAGCAGGAAAAAAGGATTTACATTGACGGAGCTGGTGGTGGTACTGGCAATCATCGCTATTTTGCTGGCGGTAGCCATCCCCAGCGCCCTGAATTATTTTAAATTAGCGGAATTCCGTAAAAATGAATCCAATGCCAAGACCGTGTATCTTGCGGCTGAATCGGCGCTGACCTGGTACCGGACAAGCGGGGAATGGGAGGAATTCCGGAAGGATGTGGTTCATCTCGGAATGCCCAACCAGGATTTTGGGGAAGGGGATGACAGGTATGGGCGTATCTATGCCATCACTCTGAACAAAAGCCAGGAGGTACCTTCAGACTCTCAGGAGCTGGTGGAAGAACTGCTGGAAAATCTTTCTTATGACCGGGATTTCCTGAACGCATCCATTGTGATTGAGATTGACGTGGATACGGGCCAGGTGTATTCCGCGTTTTACGGGACCAGATGCAGCGCCCTGAAATACAGCCTTGAAGAGGCAGACCAGGGCAAGACCGGGATTGTGGAGATCCGGGAAGACCAGCGTGATTATGAAATACGCAGAAAGGTACTTCTGGGATATTATTCCGTGGAGGATGTGACAAATGTGGTGGATATCAAGCCCGTTCCCCTGAAAATCACATCCATCAATCTGGTAAACAGCGAAACCCTTTCCCTGAACTGGTCGGGCAATTCCAGACATGATAATCTGGATGTGGCTTACACCATAACCTTTTATCAGGAACCCGGGGGGGCACTTCAGGAAGAACGTAAACTTTTTTCCCTGGAAGTAGACTTGTATGAACTGACGAGTCGTGGCTGGGCCAGCGGTAAGACAGCGGCCCTGGAACTTTCCTATCCGGATCCGGCTGCAAGTGCGGCAGGGAATATTGTGGAGGGGGACTGGCGTTTTCCGCTGGTTTACCAGGAAGGGAAATTTTCCCTGGTGCTGGACGGCATGATGTCGGCCAGGCTTGATGCCCTGCTTCAGGCCAGGAAGGGCACTGACGATACTGAACAGAAATCATTCAATACCAGCATTACAAGACTGGGAGAGCAGATTCCGTCCCTGAGTACACTGTGTGAGCCCCAGGATATCTATGCGGTGGTGGAAGCACAGTGCACTTACCGGGGAATGGGAGACGACATCAGGGAATACAGTCCCAGTTCTCCCGTGAAATCCAATACAGAGAATACTTTGTTTGCGAAGGTGGAGGAAAAAGCGGCCGATGACGGTGTCACCATGCAGGAAGCCAGGATTACCAGGTTCCGCCATCTCTCCAATATCCGTCATTACGCGGAGGACAAAGCTGCGGAATTTGTCCTTGCAGGCAGTCTGGACTGGACGGCGTCTGGTGGCGGTGTCTATGATGTAGTCAGTTCCGCTGAGGCCGGGGAAACGGGCTATGTTTTGTCATGGAAAGAAATTGCCCGGGGGGAGGAGCCGGTACTGGATTTTCCGTCCATTCCTTTGTTTGCCGAAAAACATGTGCTGAGGAAAGAGGGAGCCGGCACAAAAATCTCCAATCTGCACTTGGGCGCGGGTTCCGTGGCAGATGATGAGTGGATGGAGAAATTATATCCTGATACGGCAGAGGGGCATTATTCTGTTTATCTGGGATTATTCTGTGAATCGGAAGGAACCATAAGGGATATCGTTTTCCAGAATCCCAAAGTGGTGTTAAAGGGAACCGGAACGGATCAGGAAGGCAATCCGAATCCGGTACAGAATTATGCCCATTTATATGGTGTGGGACTGCTTGCGGGCAGGAACGCAGGAAATGTGGAAGGCGTATCCGTGAAATCGGTACGCAAATCCGGCAGTACAGGGGAGATTCCCAGGACCCTGGAAGTATATCTTGCGGACAGACCCGGGGAGGCCCATAAAAAACCGGCAGGAATCGGCGGTCTTATTGGCGTGCTTGCAAATAAGAATGATGCTGACGGCAGTCTGAAGCAGCTGACGGCCCAGAGTGGCCAGAGTGGCGTTTCCATAATTTCCATAAAAGATGTGACGACGGAAGGTATGGTGGCAGGATCCCTGCCCACACCGGATGAAGTTTCTTTGCCGGAGGGCAGTACATATGCCCTGGCCAGGGAAGCCGACACGGACGGCGGGGAGGAGCAGAATCCCGTGGAAGCGGCCGCTCTGGAGTACCGTTACGGAATCGGCGGTATCATCGGATATGCCTGGACGGGCGAAGGGGTGGAGATTGCCGGATGCGAAAACAAGGCGGATGTGACAGGAAATCTGTTTACCGGCGGCGTGTGCGGGAACTTTACGGGAAATTTTGTGAAAACCGCAACCAGCCAGAGAACGGTGAGCATGGAAGACTGTAGCAATGAGGGACTGGTGCTTTGTGCCGTCAGGACAGCGGAGGCGGATGGCAGCAATAAGGAACACATGGAGTTAAGCCTGGAGGGAAGATACTTCGGCGGTATCCTGGGATACGGCCGGAACACCTGGATCAAGGATTCCGTCAGCGCTTCCGGACGCGGGACGGATGATCCCTATACGCCGGAAGACAGGGATAAGCTCCAGGGCTGGTATGTGGGCGGTGTTCTGGGATATGGCAGCGACAGCCTGCTCACAGGGTGCGGCACGAAAAAGGGCGGCTATATTCTGGGTTCAGACTATGTGGGAGGTATTGCGGGCGGCTTGTCCAGCAATATTGCGGAGGCCATAAAGGGTGACGAGACAGGAGTTGCCGTCACCACCAACGAAGGATATGTGATCGGGAACCGCTGTGTGGGCGGCATTGTGGGAAAAAATGACGGAACCAGCCAGACGGTTGTGAAAAACTGCATCAATAACGGTGCGGCGGTAGGATATGACCGGTATATCGGCGGCATTGTAGGCTACAACGGGAAAAACGGAAAACTGGAGGACTGTGCCAGTTATCTTTCCGATTACAATAATTCCATATTCAACACAATCGTAAAAGTATGGCAGGCCATGGGGGACTGCTCCGGAGGTCTGGTAGGTTATAACAACGGTACAATTGAGTTTACCGGGAAGAATAGCCAGATTGCCGTGAAATCCGTGGCCAGCATTGCCGTGGGCGGGAATTATGTGGGCGGTGTCATTGGGTTCAATGATGTGGACGGAGAACTGGATGTAAATTATACGCTCATCGGTGGCAGGATTTATGCTTTCGGGGATGCGGCAGGGGGCTGTATCGGACTGAATGCCTCGCCCGGGGTACTGGAACAGAAGCTGGCTATCAAGCCCCAGAGCGTGCAGGGAAAACAGTTTGTGGGCGGTGTCATCGGAGCCAATGTGGTGGACTTGCCCGGTGATGTGACGGCAGGTAAGCTGGAAACCAACAATGTGCTGGGAAGTGTTGAGGGCGAAGCCTTTGTGGGCGGCGTCATGGGATATCACAGGACATATACCCAGGAACAGCTGAAATCAGCGGCCAGGGATGCGGGAATGACCATAGTTGAAGGTGAAAATTTGTCCGTACTGGATTATCTGTGGTATGGGGAGAATCCGGAAGCGGATTTAGACCGGTATCAAAGCATCCTGCCCGGGCTGGACGGGGACAATATTCCGGAAGAGACACTGGAGTCGGCTAATGTACATACTTTAAAGTTTACGAAGGCCCAAAATGAAGATGGGGATGCTGCCTGGAAAGAGGACAGCAATAATATGTGTCCATTCGGGCTTACATTTACGCAGGCGGTATTGTGGGCTATTGTGAGCAAAGCAGCCGGCTGCATCTGGTAAACTGTAAAAATATAGGCGGTATTTCCAGACCCGCGGCCTCGGCAGACGAAGATTCGCCCTCCCGGGCGGCAGAGGGTGTCTCTCTGGTGAAATATCTGGAAAAAGAGGGCGGGATTACGCTGACGAAAGAGGAAGAAGCGGAGCTGGAGGATCTGAAAGTCTACATGGTGGGCGGCATGATCAGCGCAAACCTGCAGAACCAGGTCATTGACCACTGCGTAAACAAAGGCAGTATGAACGGCTTTGTGGGTCTGGGCGGAATTGTGGGCTTTAACGCGGGCGGCGTGTTCTCCTGCGCCCTGGAAGACAATTTCGGAAGCTCGGAACTGGATTATATCGGAGGAATTGCAGGGCTGAATGTAGGATCCCGGCAGAAGACGGAAAACGCAAAACAGCAGTATACGGATTATGCTGGAAAAGAGATAAAATATACGCCCGGTACCATTGCGGGCTGCACCACCGCCGGGGGAAAGAGCGTCCTGGGCAGAAGCTATGTGGGCGGAATCGCAGGTTACAATATGCGGGGCGGTATGCTGGAAGACAATCTCAGCAGCGCCAGTGTATCGGCTGCCGGGAATGGGGAGATTGCGTATGTAGGAGGAATTGCTGGCTGTAACAATGGCTGGCTTGCCATTGTGGAAGACGGGAAGGAAGCGCGTACCATCCGGGCTGACCAGGGAGCGGGAGTGGGCGGCATCGCAGGCATGAACCGCCGTGAGGGATGTATTTATGTCAAGACGCCTGATACGGGAAACGGCTCCGGACAGAAAGAGGAGCTGGTGGTTGTGGGAGAGAACGTGACCGTCACGGGCTGGCTGAAAGTGGGCGGCATCGTGGGAATCAACCAGGGAACACTTTCCGCAAAGGATATGGGGCCGGACGCACCCTCATTCGGAAATGATGACAGTCTGCCCTGGCTGACCTGTCAGGCAAAAGAGGTCCGGGCAGTTTCCGGTTATGCGGGAGGTATCGCAGGAGAAGCCGATGGCAGTATCAGCCGGGCAGGAAACAGGAGTTTGAGAGTGACGGCAGACAGGGGACCTGCAGGCGGTATTGTGGCTGTCAACGGGGAAAATATTACTTTATCCCAGTGCCGGAATTATGGCAGCGTGTATGCTGACAAGGGATATGCAGGCGGAATTGCGGCGGAAAATTACGGTGTGATCGCAGACTGCAGCGTGGGATTTGCGGCAGCAGCCGGGGGCGTGGATCAACAGACCCTGACCATCAGCAGTAAGGGCGTGGATGCCATAGGCGCAGTCTGTGCGGTGAACCACGGCAAAGGGGATAAAAAGGATGATGACACAACAGCTGCGGGAAATGCCCTCCTATATGCCAGTGTACCGTATACGGGAGTGATTTTGTCCGGAAATGCGGAAATAGCAGGGGGAATTACAGGGATAAACAGAGGCATCCTGGGAAAAGAAGGGGATGCAGATAAAACAGTAGTGAACCATGTACCGAAGATCGAAAGCACATTTTCCGGCAGGCTGACGGTGGGCGCCGCCGCCGGCGAGAACAGGGGAATGGCCCAAAGCAGTGATGGAGAAGGCACTATCCTGAATGTAACCGTGGAAGGCGTGGCATTCAATGATTTTAAAAATACTGCGTATCTGGGTGGAATTGTGGGCAGAAACCGGGCCTGGGCGGAGGTGGCGCTGTGCAGTTTCAGCGGCAGGATTGCGCAGAGTGCAGGCAATGCCGCCGCCGGTGACTGTTACGGAGGCATTGCGGGAGAGAACAGCGGCGAGCTGAAAGACTGTCAAATCCGCTCATCCGTGTTTGATATCAGGGGAGGAGTCTATACTGCCACCAGTATCAGTACCGCGGCGGAGAAAGAGGCGCTTTCTTCCCATGTGGGCGGTATCTGCGGAAAGAACGAGCGGTATGTGGACGAAAGCGGGACGGCTGTCTGCGGCAAGATTATTGGCTGTGTGATAGAAGGAAGCGAATCTGAAAAAACAGAAATTATGGTTTCCAACGGCATGGCCGGTGGGATCGCCGGTTACAACAAAGGCGTGATCGAGTTGTCCGGGGACAAAGACATGGTGGTGACCGCGCTGCTGAAAAGCGGAATGGGAAGCGACGGCAGGATCAGCAGCGCCGAGAGGATAGAAACCGCGGCGGCCATGCTGGACAAAGCCGGCAGGAAGGCTCAGGATGCTGGTTATGTGACCTGGCGCGGGGAAAACATTGAATTGGAAAATCTGTCCTATTCCGGGCAGGGAGGCGGAGTAAACGCCAACAGAAGCATGTCCATGATTCTGTCCAACAATGGCAATGCCGGCGGGATTACGGCGTACAATGCGCCCTCCGGCTCGGTGGACTATTGCGCCACGGGCAACTGGTATCTGAACAATAAATCCAATGCCATCGGTGTGGGTACCGGCGGGATTATCGGTATGAACGAATCGGAGGAGGATCTGTCCTTTCTGGTGAACAAAGCATTTGTGGGCAGACAGATCAGTAATGTCGATACCAACCGCTTTGCCGGCGGGATTATCGGAAACCAGAATAATACAACAAAGAGTGAGTGGAAAATAGAAAATTGCGCAAATTACGGAACGGTTTATTGTTTGAACACCCACTATTCGGGAGGTATTCTGGGACAATGGACCGGAACCGGCGGCACTCTGGAGCGCTGCTATAATTACGGCAATCTGCAGACCACATGGGAAAAGGGCTGGCTGGGCGCTGCCGGCGGCATTGTGGCGCAGCTCTACCATGCCTATGAAGGGAATCATTATAATATTGTCAGCTGTGAAAACTATGGGAATTTGTACGGCAAACACGGGGCAGATAGAGAGGATGGGGTCATCAAAGGCTGTGCCAATGACAGTGCCGGTATTCTGGGAAATATTACTGCTTATGAGGCAAAAAATGAAGCTGCAGCGCAGCGCTTTACCGTGCAGGTACTGGACTGTGTCAATGGTTCGGGAGTTGAAATTTATTCCGCCTCCATGGCATCCGGCATTGTGGGTTTTGTGTCCTGTGACAATGCAAATAATGCGGGACAGATCAGTAAGGCCACAAAGAATATTGAAATCCGCATTGAGAGATGCCGTAATTTTGCGGCGGTTCTGGAGGGAGGGGGAGGAGTAAGCAACAGATTTTCCGCAGGGATTTTCGGGGACCGATATGTAGGCAATGAGACCCAGACGCAAAATACGGTGATAAAGGATTGTTATTCTGTGAATCCCCAGGCAGGAATAGATTATCCCGGGTATTATTATCGTACCGCTGGATATCCCATTATTTCCTACCGGAATGGACAGAGCAATGCTGGAGCCATTGCTGCGGGGAGAAATTATTTTCTGGAAAACGGAAGCAATGCGGCGAACAGCTTCGTGAACAATGGAAAGATAAATGATAGCAGCGGAGGCGGAAATGGAGTTACTTTGACTGCGGAAGATCTGACAGGAAAACCTCTTGGCCGTGCGGGAACCAACCGTGCCTATAAGGTGCAGGGCACCTCCGGAAAATATTATGTTATTGTATTGAACAATGGGGGAACCTTTGAGAAGTGTAAAATCGATGCAAATGGGCGGGTATTGGATGGGAAGAATAATGTGATAGGCAATGTGCTGTTTGACACTGGTAATACGGATTTTTCCAGTTTATATAATGGGCAAAGCGGAAATTCCGTGATGGTAAGAGACAGTGACTTTAACAGCTATGTCAGAGAATCCTATCACAGAATAGAAGGAGCAGAAAATAATAAGATGCCCAGGCCTTCCGTTAGCCTGGAGCAGGTGTCCGGCAGCAGTCAGATGACCGTGAGAGTGGCGCCCGGAGAGGGCAGTGATCCTTTTAAATATATTGCCACGCTGTATAAGGGAGACAAAGTAATCAAAGAGAATTATACTTTTTACTCGGAGACTGATACTTTTGAAATTTCACCGGAAGACGCAGAAGCCGCTGGAGCGTGGAAAATTGAATTGCGCGCTTACAGCATGTATGATTCGGTGGAACCTTCCGACCTGGCGGATTCCATATCCGATCCCATCCAGGAGAGCGTACTGCCGAATCCGGATATCAGGATAGAACTGGCGGCTGACGATAGCGGAAAGTTGTCCTATCTCTATCAACTGCAGAACCTGGCTGATTATGCCGGTTACGAGAGTGGCACCGGTATGAAGATGTATGACATCGTGGTGAAATTTATGGATGCAACAGGTCAGGCAGGCAGCGAGGCAGAGATCAGATTGGGGGACAATGGCGAATTCAGCCGGGAGCAGCAGGCATCTTCCCTTCAGCAGCTGATTGTCCAGGCTGTGCCGAAGGTCGGTTATGAAAATAACCTGTTGCCATCCGCAGAGGTATCCGTTCCGGTATATCTGCCAGGAAATGATATACAGTATTGTCCGTCCATTCCGCTGAAGAGCGGAGGGAATGATAAAGTCAGCTATGAGCTGTCCGGCACCAGTCTTTCGGATGCCAGGCTTACGGTGACTCTGGATGCGACCGGCTCCGGAAATGTGACCACGCCTCCGATTTACCGTGTGGAATTAATCGGCACATGGACAACCGGTGACACCGAAGTGAAGGAAGCTGTGCTGGCTTACCAGAATATTTTGGCTGCCGCCAACGGAACGGCTTCGGCAGTCTTTGACAATCTGGACCAATATGATTATATTGCCAATGCGGAAGACCTGCAGGTGAGGGTATGGTATGCAGAGTCCGGTCTGGGGCCGGTGTACACCTGGCATCCTGTCAGCGTGAATGAAGCGGGGCAACCGGAAGGGAATGCGAATTTGTCCATTCTCACCGGTGTAAAAGAGGAGTCCAATGGTGGCGGAACCACGCTTATACCCGAATGGAATTACGAATACAGTGTTGTTCTGGCCAGGAAAGACGATAGTTTCCGGAATTACGTGTGGACATCCCAGGTGGGTATCTTTACCTGGCTTGCAGCGCCGGTGCTGATGCCGGGAAAGGGTGAAGAGAATTTCCTGGAGCCGGAATATCCGGAGCCGGACAAAAAGCTGCATTATACTTTTAAATGGGATCAGGATGCGGGACCGAAGAAAGACGGTTATATGGTATCCCTGGCAGGAATCGACAGAGAGACTGGGGAGAGGGTTTCCCTGGTAACGGATGCAGTCATATTAGAGAATACTTACAGTGTACCGGCAGAGGAATGGAATTACAGTCAGGTGGAACTGACGGTTACGAGCCTGGGAGATGCCAGTAAGGGAACAATCGGTCTCTCCTCCAAAGGGATCTATTCCGTGGCATCCAGACTGCCGAAACCGGGTCAGCCGGTGGTGACGAACACGGATGTGAACGAGATGACTTACCGGATTGAGTGGAATCCTGTGAATCCGGAGGAAGGCTGTGTGTCCTATCAGATATATATGCAGCTTTATGATAAAGACGGGATACTGAAAGATCCGGTAGAAATTGGAGAACCGGTGGCTGTAGCAGACAAGCAGGGAAACAGATATATCAGTTCAGACATAAATCTGGAAGAATATCTGGATAATGTATCGGAGGCCAGGCGTGCTTTGATTTATGTTGTGGCACAGGCAGATGAGACAAAACCCCAGCTGGGATATGTGAACAGTCTGCCCGGCATCACCTATGAACTGCAGATTCCCGCCCGGATTCAGACCCCGAAAGTAGAGTGGGAGTATAGCTGGACATATGGTAAGGATGCTTCTTTGTCCGTGGAGGAGTTCCAGCAGAACGGAATGACTGTGAAGGTCGAACCGGATCAGAACAGCATACCGCCCGGAGGAAGCACTTATCTGCTGACGGCCTGGGTGGTCGATGGCAGTGAGATTGAGGCGGTGAAGACTGTGATAGAGGCAGTCAACCGCGAAGGAAGACTTCCCGACCGGGATGCGGTTCCGGGACTGCAGACGGTATATCCTGCAGCGGATGACGGAATTGCACCCACGCAGATGGATGTGGGGGCAAATCAGATTTACAGTCACAGCCTCAACGGTCTGTCGGCAGAGTATGCGGGCAAGTACATTTTCTTCTGCACCAGAATATCTTCCGGAAACGGCAGCTTCAGCTCAGGCTGGGTGGCCGGCGATCTGGTCCGGCTGCCATATGTGAAGCTGGCAGAGCCTGCAGTTACAGGGGATATGAGGAGCAGGACAGTGACAATGACTACCTACACCAATCCGGATTTGCCGGAGGACAGTGTGGAGGAAACCTGGAGAGCGAATCACATTGCGTTCCATTGGGGCGCTGTGGAACATGCGGACTCCTATTATATGACAGTCACGCCCAGGCCAGGCAGCGGAAATCAGACTCCCACAGAACTGAAAATTGTGGAGGAGACAGGGGCTGACGGAGAAACCCTTCCTAAAGTCTATGTGAAGGCGGCAGATGGAAGCTGGACGGAACTTACCGGGGTGACAGGAGAAGACGGCAGTCTGATGTTTGACTTTGGCTACAGTTATCCGATCAGCGGAAAATATGAGGCAGGAGGCATTCCCGTTTTCTATAAGGGAACATTGAGCGCGGCTCTTGAGGCACAGCGGGATGAGAACGGAAATTATGTATACACGTTGATTCTGCCGGATGTCAATGATCTGGTGACCGCAAAGGATGTGGTGATCACAGGGGACAATCTGCGTAATACCGCGTCTGTGGATATCTGGGCAGATGTGAAGGAAAATGATCCGAACCAGGGCAGCGAATCCTATGTAGAGTCCGAGAGAGTGCAGAATGTGATCGGCAATTGAATCCGGAAGCCATGAAGAGTCTGTGACAGCACAGATTAGAAAGATCCCGGCGCCTTGCAGGAAAAACGGCGCCGGAAAGGAAGGCATGAAGAGTCTGTGGCAGTACAGACTAGAAAGACCCCGGCGCCTTGCAGAAAAAACGGCGCCGGAGAGGAAGCCACGAAGAGTCTGTGGCAGCACAGATTAGAAAGAACCCGGCGCCTTGCAGGAAAACGGCGCCGGAGAAAAAAGTATGGGGAGCCGGAAGCGTAATCACCATGGAAAGGAGGGCGGTATGGCCAAGAGAAGACAGTCTCACAATCCGGTTTTAAAATCTGTCAGGAAGCATTCCCGCCAGGGGACATCCCTGGTGCTGGTGATCTGCGCATCCGCATTTCTGCTGGCATTTGCCCTTGCCATGGTGTATACCGCAAGTCTGATGATGGCCCGTGCCAACAGAAGACTGGAGCAGGAGCGATGCTATCAGCTGGCGAAAAGTTTTGCGGAAGTGCTGGACGCTGAACTGGGGAAGTATACGGATCCCAAGGATACTAATGCGGAAGAAAGTTTTTATCTCTATGCCTGCAAATTTCTGGAGGGAGACTACGGGGAATATGACCCCGACCATCCGGAGGAAACGGTTTTTCATTATACGGCAGGCGTAACAGATGTGGATGAGAATTACGGCAGTGTCAGGGTTGTTCTGTACAAGGAAGTGAACCAGGATCCGGAGGAGGAAATTCATCCCGAGGGGGAGATAGACAACAGCGAAGAGAAAGTCGATGGGCTGAAAGACGCCAAACTGCAGAGATATATTTTTACGGTAGAGGTGATTGCCACACTGGACGGAATCTCACATCACTACAAGACAGAATATCGTCAAAACGCCACCTACGATGTGGAATTTTCCCATAATGGAATTCTTATTTACTGGGGCGATGACGATCAATGGCACACTGTGAGCGGCACCGGAGGCAAGTATGAAGTTCCGGCCGGGGATAAGATCAGCTACAGATACAAAACGGACAGCGATAATATCAAGGCATGCAGCTTTGAAAAGGCATATGGGGCAGCGGAAGGAGGTAGTCCTTGAAAAAGAAGAATCATTTCAATTCCGGGGAGACCCTGGTGGAGGCAATGGTTGGGATTTTTATTTTTCTGATCATACTGGCAGGGCTGCAAAGCGCTATCTCATTCTGCACCAATGCCCAGAAGAAGAGCGAGGCAGTCCGGAAACAAAATACGGAAATCTGCCGTAGCCTGCATAAGGGCACATACCAGGATGGAGCAGAAACAAAAGAGTTTGAATTCAAAGCCACAATAGCCGATGGAGAGATTACGGGAACAGAAACCTTGTTTAAGGTTAATGTAAATCTGGGAACTGTGGAAGTAGAATACCAGGAGGAAGACGGAAGCAAAGAAAAGGTGAAATTTTATCTGTTCGGAAAGGCTCCTTCAGGAGGACTGATTATGGGACTGGAGGCTGTCCTGCCCTGGAGGGGAGGCGGTGACACTTGACCATGGAAAAGACACGGAAAAAGCGGAATGCCGGAACAACGCTGGTGGAGCTGGTGGTGGCAATGCTGTTGTTTTCCATGATTTCGCTGATTGTCATCGGAGTCCTGAGTCCTGCCGCCAAAATATTTGTCCGAATGCAGAGACTACAGTTTGCACAGATCATTCTTGACAATACGATAGATGAACTTCGCACCATAGTCCAGGAGGCTACGGAATATGTGAAGATTTATGCAAACGGGAAAGAGACCACGGATATTATCAGCACCGGAACGGGCGGTGACAACGGAAAAGACCAGGGTCTTGCCCTGGAATTTCTGAACCAGCAGGGATATGTGGTGCTGGTTTCGACCCAGGGTTGCGGACAAACCACCATTGTCCGGGGTGGAAAATTGACAGATCAGGAGATAGAAGTCCAGGAGGCAGGGAGACTGCTGACAAGGTATTATGCCCGTGAGAAGGGCACAAACAGACTTTATTTGTATACAGATTCTGACGAGACCCTGATTTCCCGGGCAGTGAGCAGTGTTTTTACAGAAGGCTATTATATGGGAAATTATCTGAAAATTACCTTCTCCTACCCAACGGATGCTGGGGGAAATGTAATTCACCTGGATACGGACGCTGATGTAGCGTATCTGGTGGCAGATGTGGAGCTATACGGAGACCAGGAACTGACAGAACTGATAGTGCAGGACAGTGTGATACTGGATTTCAAATATCCGGTGAAATGTAAGAATAGCCCTACGGCCAAGAAAGCACAGTCACCGCTGGAGCATTACTGAGAGCGTATCCGTTTTCATTGATTTTGTTTTGTGGAATATAAATGCCGTCACTGACTGTATTTATAGATAAATCGCTGTACAGGCCAAAGATATCCCGGAACAAGGACGGGAAGGGGTGGCAAAAGCCGGGACAGCGGAAATGTAACCGTAAACATACAGACGAAAAAGCGTAAAAACGGAAGAAGAATTAAGAGCAGTATCTTCTGAAGGGAGAGACGGAGAGTCTGTGTAGTCATGGGGCCCAAAGGCTTCATGGAGCAACTCACGAAAAAGGAGAGAGAAAATGTTAAAGAAGTTAAGAAAGAACAACAAAAAGGGTTTTACATTGGTGGAGCTGATTGTAGTACTTGTCATCCTGGCGATTCTGGCCGCACTGCTGGTTCCTGCGCTGACCGGCTATATTGACAAGGCAAAAGAAAAGCAGATCATTGCGGAGACAAGGCAGATCGTTATGGCTGCACAGACAATACTTGATGAAAAGTATGCGACACAGCCGGTGGGTGGGACGGTAACATTAACTGAGACTGATGATCTGGATGAAATCAAAGAGTTGTCAGAATTGAGTACTATAACTAATCTGATAACCAGCAGCAATGATTTGGAGGAGAATAAGGTCTATATAGTCGTGACTGGGACAAAAGTATCAGAAGTACAGTATCAGGCGCACGGCTTAAAGTGTAAGTATGATGGAACAGAATACGAAGTAGTAGAAGAGGATGAAAGCTTTGCTACTGCACCCTAACACCATATTTTGAATCTGTTGTTTTTCAAAATATCAGTCAGGCCATGTATATGAAATTGGGGCAGGCATTGTTTCCTATATGCAAAGAATAGCAAACAGATCATGTGAGACAGAAATATTGTATAAAAGGAACATGTACTGCAGTCTTCCCGCCACCATAAAAGGATTGTTAAGATAATATGAACAAAGAAACTTTATTTTATAAGATGTGGAATTTAAATAAGAAGAAACTGCCAATATATCTTTTGACAATCCTGGTCATAGTTGTGGCAGTTGTGGTGGCGGCCATCCCCGGTGCATTACTGCTCATGCGCCGTGCGGATGCCCAGGTGGCTTTGGGGAACGCGAAATCGCTGCGGATTGCGCTGCAGGTGGCTGCCAGGGAGAGTTATGCCCTGGACACGCCCTTTTGTGACTTTTCCGGCAGGGCCGGGGTTACGGAGGAAGTCTGGCAGCGGGTGATCACAGACAGCAAAGTGCCCGGGGATTTCTGGGTGCTGCAGATGGAGGAGGGCGGCTTTGAAGTACAGCGCTTTCTCTATCAGGAGGGTGACTTTACGGTTATATACTGTAAAGACCCTCTCTCTTATCATGTTTATTACCAGCAGGCTTATATCGAGACTGAGAATGCCGGAAAGGAAGGCCGCTGATGGTGATTGCCGTTTTGGAAGGAATTCTGTGGCTGATCCGTTTTCTTCTGGGAGCCTGTATTTTCAGTTTTTTGAATGTGGTAGTTTACCGCCTTCCGCGGGGGGAAAGTATCGTGAAGGGACGGAGCCGCTGTCCGGGCTGCGGCAGGACGCTGACGCCGGCAGAGCTGATTCCCTTTGTGAGTTACCTGGTGCAGGGAAGAAAATGCAGGGGCTGCGGCATGCGGATCCGGGGCCGTTATTTTGGCGTGGAAGCCCTGGGGGGCGGGTTATTTGTGCTTTGCGGTATTTTTTACGGATGCGGGGAATGGGGAATTCTGTCACTGAAGGGAATCTGGGTATTTGCCTATCTGGGACTGCTGACCGTGGTGGCCCTGATAGACCGGGATACCCGGACAATTTATGACCGTTTTCATATCATCATTTTACTGCTGGGAGCCGGCGGCATCTGGCTGTGGCCGGAGCATGGCATCCCGGACAGGCTTGTGGGCGCCGTGGTGGTGGCTCTGCCCATGCTGATTCTGGCAATTCTGATAGAGGGGGCATTCGGGGGAGGAGACATCAAACTGATGGCGGCAAGCGGTTTTTTTCTGGGCTGGCGTGCCATTGTCTGCGCCATGTTCCTGGGACTGGCCGCAGGGGGAATCTATTGTGTCTGGATGCTTCTGGGCAGGAAAATAGGCAGAAAAGACCAGCTGGCATTCGGCCCTTTTCTGGCGTTTGGGCTTGCCGTCTCCGTATTTGCAGGGGACAGACTGGCAGGCTGGTACATATCGCTTTTATAATAGAAAACAATCGGTTCCAGAGATGCCCGGCGGGATCTTACGGTCCGGCAGGCACCCCGGGAACCTGAAACATAGAAAGGAATATCCGGATGGCGAAATTTCGATATACTGCGAAAAACATGGAGGGAAAAACATTCCGCGGCACCATGGAGGCCGCAGGGGAAGCAGCCCTTCAACAGACGCTGAAAGAACAGGGAATGTTCCTGATGGAAGCCCGGGAAGTGTCGTCCGTCAGGGAATACAGAAAACTGTCTTCCCGACAGCTTTCCGAATTCTGCAAGGAAGTTTCCACACTGCTTACCTCGGGTGTCAGCATTGTCCGGGCCCTGGAAATCGTCGCCGAGGAGGAGGGAATCCAGCCCGGGGTCAGATCACTGTACTTAAGTGTGCTGGCAGAACTGCGGAAGGGCATCAGTCTGTCGGAGGCCATGGAGTCCAAAAAGTGTTTTCCAGAACTGATGCTGGGCATGATACGTTCCGGCGAGGGAAGCGGAAATATTGATGTGGTCATGGGACGCCTTGCATTACATTATGAAAGGGAAAACCGTCTGAAACAGCAGGTGAAATCGGCAATGACGTATCCGGTGGTGCTGCTGGTGATGAGTCTGGGGGTGGTGCTCCTGATCGTCACGTTTATTCTGCCGCAGTTTGAGGAACTGTTTGCGGAGATGGAATCCCTGCCGGGGCCCACGGTGTTTCTCATGGCGGCATCGGATTTTCTGGTGAACCAGTGGTATCTGGCGCTGATGATTGTCCTGGGACTGGGGGTGCTGCTGCGGATTTTTCTGAAAATTCCGGGAATACGCAGAACTGTGGATTATATGAAGGTACATATGCCTGTGGCCGGCAGGCTGAACAAAGTCATTTACACGGCACGCTTCTCCAGGACACTGAGCAGTCTGTATTCCAGCGGTATGCCGATTGTGACGGCACTGCAGATTGCAGGCGGGACACTGGGCAATGTATATGTGGAAGAGCAGTTTGTCCAGGTGATTCCGAAAGTCAGAAGCGGAATGTCTCTTTCCCAGGCGCTGCGGGAAGTGGATGGGTTTCTGCGCAAGCTGTCCAGCACCATACTGGTGGGAGAGGAAAGCGGGCGTCTGGATACCATGCTGGATTCCATTGCCATGACCATGGAGGAGGAAGCGGAGGCCGCTACAAAGCGTCTGGTGACCATGCTGGAGCCGGTGCTGATCTGTGTCATGGCGCTGATGGTGGGATTTATCATTATCGCGGTGATGCTGCCCATCTACAATTCCTATGCGGCAATAGAAGGCGCGGCATAGACCTCTGGGGAGGGAGCGGCTGCGGAACTAAAAAACGGCAGAATCAGGGACTAACCTGAGAATGCAGAACTGGAAACAGCGGTATCCCGGAAAAATCGGTTTACGGATGTGAGACAGGAAGCAGGAAACTGATTTCAGGTGAAGTGTGTATTTCCGGGAACGGCGGAACTAAAAATTCGGAGGAACAGGATGAATCAGACAGTCATAGTCTTTCAGGAAGATTGTATACTGGCGGCTGCCGGCAGGGAGGGGAAAAACCCGGTTCTGACACGGGCAGAGCGGATAGACCTGCAGGGGTTCGGGGATTCTTTTGCCAGATGGCAGGATGCTCTGGTGACCATCAGGGAAAAGTGGAACCCGGGGCCGGTGCGGCTGGTGCTGCCTGCGGACATGTCTGCCACCAGGATACTGCAGATTCCCGGCGGCAGTAAGCGTCAGCTGGCAGAGATGGCGCAGAAGGAGGTGCGCGACAGCTTCCGGAACGAGATCGCGGACTATTCCATTGTACATAAAGAAAAGAAGGGGAGCGCGGATATCTGTGCGGGAGGCGTGGATAGCACAAACCTGGAGCGTTTTGCGGAAATCTGCAAAGAAAGCGGCATATCTGTCAGCGGGATCACGGTTCCCATGGAAGGCTATCTGCGTATACTCAAGAGGCTGGACAGTTACCGGAACCGCACGGCGATTTATCTTTTCTTTGAAGAGGGGAGCATGACCAGTGTGCTGTGCCAGAACGGCCGTTACTTATATTCCACGCGGAGCAGACTGTTCAGCGAACCGGGAACCCTGGATTTCGGGACGGAGATTGTCAGGAGTATATCGGGTATTCTTCAGTTTTATGCTGCGGGAAAGAGGGACATTCCCATCACGGAGGTCTACTATGCCGGCTGTCAGGAGACCATTTTCGAGGTCAGTGTGGAGGGGATTCACAATATGCAGCTGGAGGTCTTTCCCATGGAACTGGGACAGAAGATGTCGGTTCCATCGGGGGAAGATGCCTCGGACTGGCTTCCCTGCCTGGGAGCCCTGATCCGGGAGGGCGGACGGGAGAAAAGGATCAACCTGCACCGGGCGGGCCTGTTGTCTGCGGAAGAAGAGAAAAAGGCCGGGAATGTAGCGGGCCAATTTCTGGTACCGGGAATTTTGTTTGGAGTCTGCCTGATTGCCACGGGATTTGTGGCAGCTGCGAATTTCCGTGCGGAAAAAGAGAGGGCTGCCATGGAAGAGTGGATAGAGGATCCGGAAATTCAGGAGCAGTATCAGGAGGCGCTTTCCCTGCAGGAGACATTGCAGGAGCTGAAAAGCGCCATTGGGGCGGTGGAGCGCGCAAGTGAGAATCTTTCGGTTTACCCGGATTTTTCCAGTGATGTCTTCCGTAAAATCGAAAATGTGGGGGGAATGCAGACGGAACTGCTGATTACGGGATATGACACCAGGACAGGGATTCTGACCTTTGACGCCAGCAGCCGGCAGGTAATCGACATTCCGGACTATATTTTGAAGCTTCAGAATACGGGTCTGTTCCACACCGTGGATTACACGGGTTATGTTTATGAAAACGAGTGGTATATTTTATCGCTTTCCTGCACCCTGGAAGGGAAAATTGCGGAGAGCGTGCAGGGAGGAGGTGACGCCGGATGAGACCGGAGCTGACCAGCAGGGATATTTTATTGTTGAAGATATGTTTCAGTGTGCTGATTGTGTTTGTCATGGTCCGTTTTGTCATTATGCCGGGAATCGGACGCTATCAGGAGAACCGGATGCAGGCGGAGCTGCTCCAGGAAGAGATGGATGAGATGCAGGCGGTCATGGATACGGCGGCTTTTATGGAAGAAGCGATTGGGGAACACAGGGAACGCCTGGCAGAAATTTCTTCTGTCTATTATGAAAATATGGAAAACCGTCTCCTGGATGAACTGTTGACAGGACTTGCGCTGCAGAGAGGGCTTTTTCCAGTGTCCATGTCCATAGAGGGGGCCAGTCCGGCCATTCCCGAGGCATATCTGTACGGACAGGTATCGGAGCAGACAGGGATTGTCTCTGAGAAATATATGCTGACTGCAACGGTCAACATGGTGCTGCGGGGCGAGAAGGGAAAGTTGTCTGCCTTCATGGACGAAATTGCGCAGAATTACCCGGCAGTACAGATCAGAAGCCTGCATATGGGGGAGAATGTATATCTGGATTCCGACCTGCAGACAGTGACGGAGTCCCTGGCGGAGTTCACACTGGCTGTATATATGTATGACAGGGAAGCGGTGGAAACGGATGAAAGGTAGGTCCGCGGCCGGAAAATATGTTTGCAGGATGGCGGGAAACAGGAACAGGAGGTAGTTACATTGAGGACAAATCTGAGGATCGGGGAAATACTGGCAGAGAGGGGATATGTGGATGCCAGGCAGATGGATGAAGCGCTCCTTTACCAGAGGGATCACAGGGACATGCGTGTGGGGCAGATTCTGATTGCACTCCATTTTGTGACGGAGCAGCAGGTGCTGGAGGCGCTGGCCAGCAGGCTGGAGCTGGAAATTGTGGATGTGGCATCCATGCAGGTGGACCTGGAAGCCGTGGCAATGGTGGATAAGGAACTTGCAGAGAAAAATCTGTTTCTTCCCATCAGTGTCAAAAACCGGACCATGGTTCTGGTGACAAACGATCCGCTGAATTATTTTGCCCTGGAGGAAGTGCGCCAGCAGACCGGATGTTATCTGCAGATCAGCCTCAGCGAGGAAAAGCCCCTGCGCCAGGCCATATCCTATTATTTTGCGGAAGTGGGCGCAAAACAGGCGGCCACTCAGGCAAACGCAGGTTTTGGGCCCGACGAGCTGGAGGATCTGGCGCTGACGGATCTGGAAAATGTGGAGGAAGAGGCACCCATTATTCATCTGCTGAACAGCCTGGTGGAAAGGGCCATAAAGAGTAACGCCAGTGACATTCATATAGAACCTTTTGACCGGGAGACAAAAGTCCGTATGAGAATTGACGGCGTGATATTGGAGTATGTGACTCTCCAGCGCAATGTACACCAGCCCCTGGTTGCCCGCATCAAGATCATGGCAAATCTGGATATCGCGGAGAAAAGGCTTCCCCAGGATGGGCATTTCCGTGTGAGGACGGAAAACGGCTATGTAAATATCCGTGTATCCATGATGCCCACAGTGTTCGGGGAGAAAGCCGTGATGCGTCTGCTCACTTCTTCGGGCAGGCTGGATTATTCGGATCAGTTCGGCATGGACGACGAAAGTTACCGGAAATTTCTGCCCATGCTTGGCAGCAACAACGGAATTATCTATATTACAGGGCCCACCGGAAGCGGTAAGTCCACTACACTGTACATGATTCTGGAATACCTTTCCGGCAGGATGGTGAATATTTCTACCATAGAGGATCCGGTGGAGAAAAATGTGGCGGGCATTAACCAGACCCAGGTAAACCCGGTGGCAGGTCTGACCTTTGATATGGGACTGCGGGCACTGTTGCGGCAGGATCCCGATATTATCATGGTGGGAGAGACCCGAGACGGTGAAACGGCAGAAATATCCGTCCGCGCGGCTATCACCGGGCATGTGGTTTTAAGCACGCTGCACACAAACGACGCGGCGTCAACCATTGTACGTCTGGAAGACATGGGGGTGGAAACTTATCTGGTAGCCAACTCCCTGGTGGGCATTGTGGCACAGCGTCTGATGCGCAAGGTCTGCACCAACTGCAGCCAGGAGGTGGATACCACTTCCGAAGAGCGCAAACTGCTGGGAGAGGATGTAAAGCGCATCAGGAGAGGCATGGGATGTGCCCAGTGCAATAATACCGGTTACAGGGGACGGACAGCCATCCATGAGATACTGATCATCGATGCCGCGCTGCGCCGCATGATTTCCGGTCATGCCACAGTGGAAGAGATCATCAATTACGGCAGGGAGCATCAGGATATGCGCACTCTGCGGGAAAGCGGCCTGAAGCTTGTGAAAGAGGGCATCACCACCCCGGAGGAACTGATGAAGATCGCATACGAATAGGCATTTTGCAGGGGAAGGGCGCCGGAAGTCCGTCTGGACTGAAGGCTCCGTTTCTTGTCCGCATTCTCAAAAATTCTTTAGACAATGATATTTTATCTGGTTTTCACCCTTTGATTTCCTATATAATCACATAGCGTTCAGACTTCGGCATTTTCCTGATTTTGAAATAGTTTTGGCCGGGGCGCCCGGTATTTTGGCCGCTTATGCCACAATTCTGCCCAGGGAGGTACTGTCTGCCGGGAAATCTGCCGGAGCAGGCGTCTGCCGGCTTTGAGCCCATATGATGCCATGAATTTGCTGCCGATATGGAACATTTCGAAGGGAAGGATGTGTTTACCATGAAGAAGAGCAGTGAAGACATTGATTTTATGGCTGATGTCATTTATAATAAAACAAGGAAAAGATGCGGTGGATGTGTCAGCACACTAGAAGGGAGGGTCCAGATTATGTGTAATTGGTCACAATGTATAGAAGAAAGGGCAATTAAGACGGGTATTGCACAAGGCATCGCAGAAGAGCGAATTGGCGCTATTGAGCGAATGATCAGGGCGAACGCTACCAAAGAGCAGATAATTTCTTACGGATATACAGAAGAGGAGTATGCGGAAGTAGAAAATTCTTTGTATGTAAATGTATAAAATGTGAGGCATCATCCCATGTCCGATATGGCATGGGATGATGCTTTGCAGAAAATGGACCGGGAATTTAAATTGATTATTCCAAAATGTCAGGTGATATGCTATAATATCAGCTTGTATCAAACCCTTTGCAGGGGAAGGGATTTTGCGTGTATTGACTGGCACGTTGAAATGGAATTAGTAACTGCCAGGCTCTCTGGCAGATTCACAGCTGAAAAATACGAAGAAAAACCAAAGGAGATTAAGATAATATCTCTATATAACGGTTTAAAGTTTGATAAATGCTAGGGTTGAAAGCAATTTGATTTCCATGTAAGCCTTTATATCTTTATAAGGTTTTATGTGAAAAAATGTCTTGTCCTTTCTGAAATGTTGGAGGGTTGATTGTATGGCGGAATTGAAAACAAAGGAATATAAGAAATTTGAAGATATTAAGCATATCAGAGAAGATGGATCGGAGTTTTGGAGCGCGAGAGAGCTGGCGGATGCTTTGGAATATACACAATGGCGAAATTTTAGCAAAGTGATTGAAAGGGCTATGATTGCCTGTGAGAACAGTGGTCATGATGTGTTTGACGATTTTGCTGAGGTCAGCAAAATCGTAGATGATTGAGAGAGAGCATATGGCGAGGCTAAGGGCGAAGGCGAAGAAGGGGACGATAATGCTGGATGAATGATTGTTATCGAGAAGGAATTAAAAATTACCAAAGATGGATAATTGGTACGTAACCAAACCTTGAAAGGCGAGAACCCTATAAAATATAAGAAAAACCAAAGGAGATTAAGATAAAATGAAATTAGGAATCGTGGGTTTACCGAATGTGGGAAAGAGTACTTTATTCAATTCCCTGACAAAAGCGGGAGCGGAATCCGCAAACTATCCCTTCTG
Source organism: uncultured Acetatifactor sp. (assembly GCA_910577185.1). Taxonomy (GTDB): domain Bacteria; phylum Bacillota; class Clostridia; order Lachnospirales; family Lachnospiraceae; genus Acetatifactor. The sequence continues at coordinate 17,529 of CAJTLR010000014.1, read as the reverse complement.
TACCATTGATCCCAATATCGGGATTGTCTCTGTGCCGGATGAGCGGCTGAAATTGCTGGGAGATATGTATCATTCCAGGAAGGTGACGCCTGCCGTAATTGAGTTTGTGGATATTGCGGGACTGGTGAAGGGAGCGTCCAAAGGGGAAGGCCTGGGCAATCAGTTTCTGAGCAATATCCGCGAGGTGGATGCCATTGTCCATGTGGTAAGATGTTTTGAAGATTCCAATGTGGTGCATGTGGATGGGAGTGTGGATCCGCTGCGTGACATTGAGACCATCAACCTGGAACTGATTTTTTCTGACCTGGAACTGCTGGAAAGACGGATAGCCAAGGTTTCCAAGACGGCCAGAATGGACAAAACCTGTGCCAAAGAACTGAGCCTTCTGGAGAGAATCAAGGAACATCTTGAAGCCGGAAAGCCGGCCAAGACCCTGGAGACGCAGGATGAGGAGGAACAGGCGCTGTTTGCCGGACTGTCCCTTCTGACCGGAAAACCGGTTATTTATGCCGCGAATGTAGGGGAGGAGGACCTGGCCGACGACGGTGCATCCAATGAGAAAGTGGCAAGGGTAAAAGCCTTTGCGGAAGAAGAGCACAGTGAGGTTTTCGTGATCTGCGCCCAGATTGAGCAGGAGATCTCGGAACTGGACGAGGATGAGAAGGCAATGTTCCTGGAGGATCTGGGGCTGGCGGAGTCAGGCCTGGAAAAACTGATCAAGGCCAGCTATTCCCTGCTGGGACTGATGAGCTTCCTCACCGCGGGGGAGGACGAGACCCGGGCGTGGACCATCCGGATCGGTACAAAGGCGCCCCAGGCCGCGGGGAAGATTCACTCGGACTTTGAGAGAGGTTTTATCAAAGCGGAAGTGGTCAATTACCGGGATTTGCTGGAGCAGGGATCTCTTTCCGCCGCCCGCGAAAAAGGTCTGGTGGGTATTGAGGGAAAGGAATATGTGGTCAGGGATGGAGATGTGATTTTGTTTCGCTTTAATGTGTGAGGTGTCATATGAATGCTGGTGATATTGCGTTTCCGAATCTTGGAATATATCTGAAAGATGTGCCGAAAAATTTCAGCGTTTTTGGCTTTGAGATTGCCTTTTACGGTCTTCTCATCGGTGTGGGCGTGCTCTGCGGGATCCTGATGGCGGCCCATATGGCCAAGGTGACGGGGCAGAATCCGGATGACTACTGGGATTTCGCCTTATATGCGGTTTTCTTTTCCATTATAGGCGCCCGCATCTATTATGTGATATTTGCATGGGATTTCTACAAGGATGACCTGATGGGGATATTCCGGCTGCGGAGCGGCGGCCTGGCCATTTACGGAGGTGTCATAGCGGCCTTCATCACATTGTTTGTGTACTGCAGGATCAAGAAGAAAAATCCCCTGCTCATGGGCGACACTGCCATGCCGGGACTGATTCTGGGACAGGCCGTGGGACGCTGGGGAAATTTTATGAACCGGGAGGTGTTCGGCGAATATTATAACGGACTTTTTTCCATGCAGCTGCCGGTGGAGGCAGTCAGGGCCAGGGATATTTCGGAGAATATAGCCGCACATATTCCGGAGGGGGCCAATTATATCAATGTGCACCCCACATTTCTCTATGAGAGTGTGTGGAACCTTCTGGTGTTTGCCGCGCTGCTGCTTTTCCGGAAGCATAAAAAATTTCACGGTGAGCTGTGCCTGCTGTATTTCGGAGGATATGGCCTGGGCCGTTTCATCATTGAGGGAATCCGCACGGACACGCTTTTTATACCCGGCACCACGGTTCCCGTCTCCCAGGTGCTGGCCCTTGCCATGGTTGTTTTCTCTCTGGCAGCGGATGTGCTGGTACGGCTTGGAATGAAAAAAAAGACTTCGGCGTGATGTGGCATTTCATCCGTAAAATTTTTTTGGCTCTCAGTGAAAACTATATATATGGTATCAAATGAGGACAACATACTATATATAGTATGGAATTCCTTAAAAGCACCCTGTAAGTAGATTGCAGGGTGCTTTTTTGCGTTTCATCCGTACAAATTTTCGGGTTGTCAAATGCCCGGTTTTATATTAAAATCAATTGATAAGTGGGATAGATATGGCATCAGATACCATAAAGTGGGATGAAAACCCAGTGTGTGGACAGGTTCTGATGCGGACCTGGCGGCGGCCCCGCTTCGGATAGGTGGTGATTGCTTTGTTTAAGGGCAGATACAATCATACGATAGACCCGAAGGGCAGGCTGAGCATTCCTTCCAAGTACCGTGAAATTCTGGGAGACGAATTTGTACTTTCAAAAGGAATGGATGGCTGTTTATTTGTGTATGCCAATGCTGAATGGGATGCTTTTGAGGCAAAGCTGTCATCACTGCCGCTGATCAACGAGGATGCAAGAAAGTTTGCGCGTTTCTTTCTCTCAGGCGCGCAGACAGTCACTGTGGACAAGCAGGGACGTATCCTGGTGCCCCAGGATCTGAGGGATTTTGCCGGCCTGGAGAAAGATGTGGTTTTCGCAGGTCTGGGAAGCCGCATTGAAGTGTGGAGCGCCGACAAATGGAAGACAAATGACGAACAGATTGATATTAACGCAATATCCAGGGGTATGGCAGATCTGGGACTGACAATTTAGGCTGTAAAAATGTCTGTGGAAAGATGAAAGAAGGTGAAGATGGGAAGAGAAATGGAAGGGACGCAGAACAGGGGATTTGAACACACCTCCGTACTTCTGGCAGAAACCATCGAACAACTTTGCGTGAAACCGGACGGAATCTATGCAGACGGCACACTGGGCGGGGGCGGACATGCCTTTGAAGTGTGCAGGAGACTGGAAGGAGGACATTTTTACGGGACAGACCAGGACGAGGATGCCATATGCGCGGCTTCGGAAAGACTTCGGCCTTTTGCGGGGAAAGTGACGATTTTCAGGGACAATTACTGTAATCTGAGGAAGAGACTGATTCAGGAGGGCGTGGAGCATGTGGACGGTATTCTGCTGGACCTGGGTGTGTCCTCTTACCAGTTTGACAACGGGGACAGAGGATTTTCCTACCGTTTTGACGCACCCCTGGACATGCGGATGGACCGCAGGCAGATATTGACTGCAGGGTACATTGTGAACAATTATCCGGAAAATGATCTGTACCATATTATCAGAGATTATGGGGAGGAGAAATTTGCGAAGAATATTGCAAAATACATTGTGAGAATGCGGGCGGAAAGCCCCGTGGAAACTACTTTTGAATTAAATGAAATCATCCGGGCTGCCATTCCCGCAAAAATGCGTAAGGACGGGCATCCCTCCAAAAGGACATACCAGGCCCTGCGCATCGAATGCAACCGGGAGCTGGATGTACTGAAGGATTCCCTGGATGATTTTATTGATATACTGAATCCGGGGGGAAGACTGTGTGTCATCACATTCCACTCCCTGGAAGACCGTATTGTAAAGAGCGTGTTTAAAAGAAATGAGGCTCCCTGTACCTGCCCTCCGGAATTTCCGGTGTGTGTGTGCGGGAAAGTTTCAAAGGGTACTGTAGTGACGAAGAAACCCACTTTGCCGAGTGAAGAGGAACTTGCGGAAAACAGCCGTTCCAGAAGTGCAAAGTTAAGAACTTTCCAGAAAAAATAGGGCGGTAAGGATTTCCAGTCCTGCAAATGACATAGGAAAAGAATTGGGGTATCCGGGCATGGGAAGTGCATGGGTCCCCGGAAGGTAAATGAAAAAGAAAGCAGGGACGATTATGGGCCGGAACAAAAAAAGATATGGACGGGACACATATGACAATCGAAGACGGCAGGACTACATGGAGCAGGAAGCATATATTTACGGAAACACGGTACGAAAACCGGAACCGGTAAGAACCAAAAGGGACCAGCGGCAGACGCCGGTGAGAAAGCCGCGCACGGTAGTCCGCAAAAACCGTGACAAGGCACGGTATATGAATGCGGGTTATGTGATGTTTCTGGTGGCGGCGCTGTGCAGCGCTGCGTACATACTGGTGAATTATATCCAGCTGCAGGCTCATCTGACCAACCTGACAAAGATAGTGGCAATCAGAGAGAGTACGCTGAATGATCTGAAAGTGAAAAATGACGAAGCTTACAACCGCATCATCAGCGGAATTGACCTGGAGGAAATCAAGAGAATTGCCCTGATGGAACTGGGAATGGTCTATGCCCAGGAAGGACAGATCATAGAGTATGAAAATAAGAGTGCGGACTATATGCGTCAGGTGACAGAGAATGAATAAAAGAAGAAGAAAAAGAGCAAGACAGGGCAAAAAAAGGGGTTTCCCCATAAAGATGCAGAAAAAACTGCTGGTGCTGTACGCCCTGATCCTGCTTGCCTTTGTGGTGCTGAGCGGCCGGCTGGTGTGGATCATCCGGGAAAACGAGACAAAATACCAGAAACAGGTTCTGAGCCAGCAAAGATATTCTTCCACGGTCATTCCTTTCCGCAGGGGCAATATTGTGGATGCCAAGGGAACCCGGCTTGCCACCAGCGAGAAGGTATATAATCTGGTGATTGACGCCAAGGTGATGACAAGCAAGTTAAAGGGGGAGGCCATCTATCTGGAGCCCACCCTGACGGCGCTGGGGGAGCATTTTGACCTGGATATGGGAAAGATCAGGGAATATGTCACCACCAACAGCAATTCCTCCTGGTACGTGCCCCTGAAGCGACTGACCTATGATGAGATCAGCGGGTTTAAAGAAGCCATGGAAGAGAAGGACTCCTATATCAATGGCGTCTGGTTTGAAGAAGAATATAAAAGGACTTACCCCTATGGTTCCCTGGCATCGGACCTGATCGGATTTACCACTACGGACAGCCAGGGAAGCTACGGGCTGGAAGAGTATTACAATGATATCCTCAACGGCATCAACGGCAGGGAATATGGCTATCTGAATGATGATCTGGCCCTGGAACGCACGGTGAAATCCGCCGTGGATGGTTATAACATTCATACCACTATCGATGCCAACCTGCAGATGATAGTGGAGAAAAACCTGAAAAAGTTTAATGAAGAAAACAAGAATAAGTCCAGGGAGGGAAACGGGGCGGAGAACGTGGGCTGTGTGATGATGGATGTAAACACAGGCGAAGTGCTGGCCATGGCCAGCTATCCCGATTATGATTTAAATGATACCCGCAATCCGGAAGCCCTCATAGGATCCAGAATGGTGGAACAGATCACCAATGCCGCCGGTTATTATGAGATCAAAAAGACGAACACCGTACTCAATGAAGAGAACATAGCGGCCATGGATGACGACCAGCTGTATGTGAATTTAAATTATTTATGGAAGAATTTCTGTATCACGGAGACCTATGAGCCCGGTTCCACGGCAAAGCCTTTTACCGTGGCGGCGGCTCTGGAGCAGGGCGCCATAACCCCCGACACCAGTCTGGAGTGTACCGGGCTGCTGGAAATAGGAGGCTATAAGATTAAATGTCATGCGGGCAGCTGCGGCTGGCTGACGCTGGAGCAGGCCGTGGCCAAATCCTGCAATGTGAGCATGATGCGGATTGCCCAGATGATGGGAAATGAGGATTTCTGTAAATTCCAGCAGGTTTTTAATTTCGGACTGAAGACCAATATTGACCTGGCGGGTGAGGCCAGGACGGCCAGCCTGATTTACACTGCGGACAAGATGGGGCCTACGGATTTGGCAACCAACAGTTTCGGACAGAACTTTAATGTGACCATGATTGAGATGATCACGGGATTCTGTTCCCTGATCAACGGGGGATATTACTATGAACCCCACGTGGTGAATAAAATTACCAATGCCAGCGGGGCCACCGTCCAGAACATCGATCCGAGAGTATTAAAACAGACGGTGTCGGAGTCAACTTCGGCGCTGATCAGACAGTATTGCAAGGCGGTGGTGGATTACGGTACCGGCAAAACAGCCAGGCCTCCCGGATACTCCCTGGGCGGCAAGACGGGAACGGCAGAAACCATAGATCCCGTTACCAACAAGCGTTCCGAAAATGAGTATGTGGTATCCTTTATCGGCGCGGTGCCGGCAGACAATCCCCAGGTTGCCATCTATGTGGTGGTGGACCGGGTAAACGCGGATAAGCAGGACAATGCCAGGTTTGCCACCAAGATCACCCGGGACATTCTCATGGAGGCCCTGCCTTATCTGAATATCTTTATGACGGAACCTCTCACGGATGAGGAGAAGGCGGAACTGGATGCCTTACAGCAGGATATCACAAACCAGTATATCCAGACGCCGGAAGACGGTGAAGGGGCTGACCCGGACAACCCGGAAGGGGGCAGCCAGGATAACCCGGAAGGCGGGGAGGAGGCTGACCCGGACAATCCGGAAGGCGGGGAACAGGGCGGCCCGGACAACCCGGAAGGCGGGGAGGATGGGCAGAACGCACCCTGGATGGACTATCCCATTGACGACGAAACCGGGTACCGTGTGGGACCGGATGGAAGACAGTATGATGCGCAGACCGGTGTACCTGTGGAGGGAGGCGAATCGGTTCCCAATCCGGATCTTCCCCTGAATCCGGGACTGACTGGCGCGGGGTAAGTCCGGCGTGCCTGCCGCAATCCGGGGTATGTGCCGAAAACAGCGCAGAAAAGGAGAAAAGAGATTCATATCTTTTGCCTGAGAGGAATATAAGTATATCAATACCTTTTGTATGAGGATTGATTTGCTCAACAATAAAATAGTTCACAGAAAGAAAATTCTGGTGAGTTTTCTGCTTTGTACGGGTATGTTTGTATTTTTGTTCGGGAGGCTGGTCTATTTATGTGTGTGGCAGGCAGAGCATTATGCCAGCCAGGCCACTGACCTGCATGAGCGGGAACGCAGTATCAAGGCCGCCAGAGGCCGCATCCTGGACTGTAACGGCAAAGTGCTGGCAGACAACAAGACGGTCTGTACGGTATCTGTCATATACAATCAGATAGAGGATCCGGAAGAAGTCATCGCGGTTCTGTGCAGGGAACTGGAACTGACGGAAGATTATGTCAGGAAAAGGGTGGAGAAGTATTCTTCCATGGAGCGTATCAAAAGCAATGTGGAGAAAACCATAGGCGACAGAATCCGGGAATATGACCTGGCCGGGGTGAAGGTGGATGAAGACTACAAACGGTATTACCCCTATCATGACCTGGCCAGCAAGGTGCTGGGATTTACCGGGGGTGACAATCAGGGAATTATCGGGCTGGAAGTGGCTTATGATAAATACCTGGAGGGAGAACCGGGAAAGATCCTGACCGTGACGGATGCCAAGGGCATCGAGGTGGAATCTGCCGGCGAGCGGCGCATTGAGCCGGTGAGCGGGCTGGATTTATGTATCAGCATGGATATGAACATCCAGTCTTATGCCACACAGCTGGCAAACCAGGCGCTGGCCACCAAGGAGGCCGACAGTGTCTCTATACTGGTGATGAATCCCGTGAGCGGGGAGATCCTGGCCATGGTAAATGCGCCGGAATTTGACCTGAACGATCCTTTTAAACTTCCGGAGGGGACACAGGAAAATATCACCGCGGAAGAAAAACAGAACATATTAAACGGTATCTGGCGTAATGGCTGTATTAATGATACATACGAACCGGGATCCACCTTCAAGGTTATCACGGCAGCGGCGGGGCTGTCGGAGGGGGTGGTGACGCCGGAAAGTTCTTTCAGTTGTCCGGGTTTTATCATAGTGGATGACAGAAAGATACGGTGCCACAAGGTATCCGGGCACGGCAGTCAGGATTTTACCCATACCATGATGAATTCCTGTAACCCGGCGCTGATCACTGTGGGACTCCGGCTGGGTCTGGACAGCTATTACAGTTATTTCGAAAGTTTCGGTCTCAAAAAAAAGACCGGTATCGACCTGCCCGGCGAGGCGGGAACCATTATGCATAAGAAGGAAAACATGGGAAATGTGGAACTTGCCACCGTGGCTTTCGGCCAGTCCTTTCAGATTACGCCCATACAGCTTCTGACCACGGTGTCGTCCATTATCAACGGCGGAAATCGGATTACGCCCCATTTCGGCGTGAAAACCCTTGACAGTGAGGGGAATGTGGTGGAGGTGTTTGAATACCCGGTGACGGAGGGCATTGTCTCGGAGGAAACCAGCGCTACCATGCGTGAGATTCTGGAGAAGGTTGTGGCCGAGGGAAGCGGTAAGAACGGAAAGGTGGAGGGCTTTCAGGTGGGCGGAAAGACGGCCACCAGCCAGACCCTGCCCAGGGGAAGCGGGCGTTATATTGCATCCTTCATCGGTTTTGCGCCGGCAGATGATCCGCAGGTGATTGCCCTTGCCATTGTGAATAATCCCCAGGGTGTCTATTACGGGGGCCAGGTGGCGGCGCCTATCATCCGTCAGCTTTATGAGAACATTCTTCCGTATCTGGGGATAGCGGAATATCATGAATGAGAGGAAATGCGATGGGTAAGATCAGCATAACAGCGGTAATGGTTTCATTCTGTATCAGCGCATTGGCGGGACCGGTGCTGATTCCCTTCTTAAGGTGGCTGAAATGCGGCCAGACGGTGAGGGATGACGGTCCGGCGGCCCATCTGAAGAAAACGGGGACCCCCACAATGGGAGGGATCCTGATTCTGGCCAGTGTGCTGGCCACTTCGGTGATCTTCATGGAAAAATATCCGAAGATTGCACCGGTTCTGTTTCTCACGGTGGGATTCGGGCTGGTGGGGCTTGCGGATGATTACATAAAAGTGGTGTGCAGACGTTCCATGGGACTTTCGGCCTGGCAGAAGCTGGCGGGACAGATGACCGTTACGGGGGTTTTCGCGTGGTATCTGACCCGGTACACGGACGTGAGCCTGGCCATGAAAGTTCCCTGGTTTCCCGGTAAATACGTGGACTTTGGCATCTGGAATATTCCGGTCCTGTTTTTCATTGTGCTGGGCACCGCCAACGGGACGAATTTTACGGACGGGCTGGATGGACTGGCGGGGAGTGTGACCCTGATGGTGGCAGTGTTTTTTTCGGTGGCGGCGATAGGAACCCATGCGGGAATCGAGCCCATAACCTGCGCGGTGGCAGGAGCGCTCATGGGCTTCCTGCTCTTCAATGTACACCCGGCGGCAGTGTTCATGGGAGATACCGGATCGCTGGCCCTGGGGGGTTTTGTGGCAGGATGTGCCTATATGATGCAGATGCCCTTATACATAGTTATCATAGGTCTGGTTTATCTGATGGAGGTTCTGTCGGTTATCCTGCAGGTGGGCTGCTATAAGATCAGCGGGGGGAAGAGAATTTTTAAAATGGCGCCGCTTCATCATCATTTTGAACTTTGCGGGTGGTCCGAGACAAGGATTACGGCACTGTTTACGATTATCACGGCGCTGATGTGCCTGCTGGCCTTGAGGGCGATGGGATGAGTTCCCGGAAAGAGGCGCAGGCAGCGCGGGGAACGCGCGCATGACAGTACCGGAATAACGGTACCGGATAGGAGAAATAAAATGGAATCAGGAAGAAAATGTCTGGTGGTTGGCTCAGGGGTCAGCGGCCTGGGTTCGGTGGGGCTTCTGGAGCATATGGGCGCGGAAGTGACGCTGTATGACAGCAATGAGAAACTGACGGAAGAGGATCTGCGGGAACTTCTGCCGGCGGAGGGCAAAACAGCCTGCGTGGCCGGTGAAATGCCGGAAGAACTGGTGAGAGAGACCGAGACTCTGGTCTTAAGCCCGGGGGTGCCCACGGATATTCCGCTGGTGAACCGGTTCAGGGATGCGGGGGCGGAGATCATCGGTGAGATAGAACTGGGATACCGCCAGGAAAAAGGAAAAGTGGCGGCCGTCACGGGCACCAACGGCAAGACCACCACCACCACTCTGTTGGGAGAGATCATGAAGGCCCATAAGGGCGGGGAAAAGGTGTTTGTGGTGGGGAATATCGGAAATCCGTATACTTCGGAATGTCTGAAGACTTCCGGGGATACGGTGACAGTGGGGGAGATCAGTTCCTTCCAGCTGGAGACCATACGGTATTTTCATCCGGCTGTTTCGGCAATCCTGAATATCACGCCGGATCATCTGAACCGTCATCATACCATGGAAGCTTATGTGGCGGCCAAGGAGAATATTGCGCGAAACCAGACCCGGGATGATATCTGTGTGCTGAATTACGATAATAAATATACGAGAGATTTCGGCGGCAGGTGTCCGGCAAAGGTGGTTTTCTTTTCTTCGGGGGAAATTCTGGAGGATGGATACTGCCTGAGAGGGGAAAAGATCGTAAAGATGTCCGGGGGGCAGGAGCGGGAACTTCTGGATATCCATAAGGATATGAATCTGGTGGGACTGTGCAATGTGGAGAATGTCATGGCGGCCATTGCCATGGCCGAAGGAATGGGAGTTCCCATGGATACCATTCTGAAGGTGGTCCGGGACTTTAAGGCAGTGGAGCACAGGATCGAGTTTGTGGCTTCCAGGGGAGGGGTGGACTATTATAACGACTCCAAGGGAACCAATCCGGATGCCGCCATTCAGGGAATCCGGGCCATGCATAAGCCCACGGTACTGATCGGGGGAGGATATGACAAGGAGAGTTCGTATGACGACTGGATTGAAAGCTTTGAGGGAAAAGTAAAATGGCTGGTGCTCATCGGACAGACGAGGGAGAAAATCGCGGAATGTGCCAGGAAACATGGATTTGACCGGATCCGGTTTGCGGATACCTTTGAGGAGTGCCTGAAATTATGCACGATGCTTGCGGAGAGCGGTGACGCCGTGCTTCTTTCCCCTGCGTGCGCCAGCTGGGGGATGTTCCCAAATTATGAGGTGAGGGGACGGCAGTTTAAGGAATATGTCCGGGGACTGGAAGAAGGAAGCCTGTAGGAAAGTAGGGAGTGTATATGGCAGTACCGCGCAAGGGAAAGCAAAGGAAAAAAGAACAGTCCGAATATTTTTTTGATTACAGCCTTCTGTTTATCGTCCTGTTTCTGCTGGGATTCGGGCTGGTGATGATATACTCGGCCAGTTCCTATAATGCATTCGAGGAATTTGAAGATACGGCATATTATCTGAAAAAGCAGCTGGTGGCAGTGATTGTGGGTCTGGTGGCCATGATTGTGGCGGCCAATTTCGATTACCGCAGGCTGGCATATCTGGCGACACTTGGATACGTAGGATCTGCCCTGCTGATCCCCGCAGTGCTGTCGCCGCTGGGGGTGGAATCCCACGGCGCAAAACGATGGATCCGTATTCCCGGCATCGGCTTTAACCTGCAGCCTGCAGAAGTGGCAAAGGTGGGAATGATCCTGTTTCTGGCAGTGCTGGTCTGCAAGATGGGAAAAGGGATCCGGACCTTTAAGGGATTTTGCGTCATGGTGGCTTTTCCGCTTCCCATTGCGGCGGAGATTTACCTGATTACCCAGAACATGAGTTCTGCCATTATCATTCTGGGAATTTCCGTTCTTATGGTATTTGTGGCAAGTCCGGATTATAAAAAATTTGTGATTATGGGACTGTTGGTGGTGGCCGTGGCGGCAGTGGTGATTTACCTGGTGGTGTCAGGCAGCGATTTTCTGGCGTTCCGCGGCAACCGGATCCGGTCATGGCTGGACCCGGAGAGCGATCCCACCGATACGGGTTTCCAGACCCTCCAGGGCCTGTATGCCATAGGCAGCGGGGGAATCTGGGGCAAGGGACTGGGGCAGAGTATGCAGAAGCTCAGCTTTCTGCCGGAGTCCCAGAATGACATGATTTTTTCCATCATCTGCGAGGAACTGGGACTTTTCGGGGCAGTGGCCGTTATCCTGATGTTTATCATGCTGTTGTGGAGGATGATGGTGATTGCCAATAATGCGCCGGATCTGTTCGGAGCCATGCTGGTAGTAGGGGTTATGGGACATATTGCCATACAGGCAATTCTCAATATCGCCGTTGTGACGGCAACCATACCCAACACGGGAATTTCCCTTCCCTTTATCAGTTACGGAGGCTCTTCGGTATTGTTTCTGCTGATAGAGATCGGAATTGTCCTGAGCGTGGCCAAGAGGATACAGCTGAAGGAATTATAATGGGAAAAGGAGTCAGGGCACGAAAAACGCGGGACAAGGTACACAGGAAACATTTCCTTCATAGGATAGAATAGTTCAATTATTAAGAAGCCGGATGGTGCTTTATGGATTCTATTCGTGTTCAGGGGGGCGTGGCCCTTCAGGGAAAAGTTCGCATACAAGGTTCCAAAAATGCTTCTCTGCCTGTCCTGGCGGCTACTCTGCTGGTGGAAGAGAGGTCTTTTATCAAAAATTGTCCAAGGATAGCGGATGTACATTCCATGGTCAGTCTGCTGAAATGCCTGGGCTGCTGCGTACGTTGGCAGGAGACGGGCATTGTGGTGGATTCGTCATGCGTGAGAAAGAGAGAGATGTGCCAGAAGGCCGTTACGGGGATGCGCTCCTCCCTTTGTCTTCTGGGCGCCCTCATAGGCAGATTCGGTGAAGTGATCATGGAATACCCGGGAGGATGCGTCATCGGCCAGCGGCCTATTGATCTTCATATGGCGGCTCTTGGGCAGATGGGAGTAAAATTTACACAGAAAAACGGTCTGCTTATGGCTTCGGCGGAAAGACTGTGCGGGGCATGTATCAGACTGCCGTTTCCTTCGGTGGGGGCCACTGAAAATATCATACTGGCAGGTGTGGCGGCGGAAGGGGTGACCGTTCTGGAAGGAGCGGCGCTGGAGCCGGAGATAGGGGCATTGTGCCGTTATCTGTGCTGCTGCGGAGCCTGCATCGAAGGCGTGGGAAGCGGACGGCTTGTGATCCATGGAGGAAGACGGCTGCGCGGAACAACGTTTCGTGTGCCGGCAGACAGAATTGTGGCGGGGACATACCTTCTTGGCTGCATCGGCACCGGGGGCAGCGCTTTTCTGGAACAGGCTCCGGAGGAGGACATGGCAGCGGTGCTGGAGACGGCCAGGCAGATGGGAGGATATGTGTGTACCTGCAGGGAAGGTATCTATGTCCAGGCGCCCCGGCGGCCAAAGCCGGTCCGGCTTGTGACAGCAACCTACCCGGGTTTTCCCACGGATCTGCAGTCGGTGGTGCTGGCAGCGGAGACAAGGGGAGACGGCACCACTTATATAGAAGAAAAAATTTTTGAAAACCGTTTCCGGATTGTGGAAGAGCTGACAAAGATGGGCGCCTGCATCGACAAAGTGGATTCCGGCCGGGTGGCTGTCCACGGCGTGGAAAGGCTGCATGGCGCAAAGGTTACGGCAAGGGAACTGCGGGGCGGCGCCGCCCTGGTGACAGCAGGGGTGATGGCAGAAGGAGAGAGCTTTGTGGAAGGATGTTCCTTTATATACCGCGGATATGAAAATATCGGCAGGGATTTCAGAGAGTTAGGAGCGCGTGTGACAAGTGTTTAAAAGTAAAAGTACACGTGTAGGCATTCTGATAGTGGTTTTGTTTGCAGCGGCGCTGCTGGGGGCCGGTTTTTATATCAGGAATGCCTACACAATCCAGACAGTTTATGTGGAGGGAAATGTCCACTATACGGAGGAAGAAATCAAGTCCATAGTCATGGACGGATTTCTGGGGAATAATTCCCTCTATCTGTCCCTGAAATATAAAAACAAGGGAATAGAGGGAATTCCCTTTGTGGATGTGGTGGATGTGGATATCCTTTCCCCGGACACTGTCAAGATTATTGTGTACGAAAAAATCCTCATAGGCTGTGTGCGGTATCTGGATACCTATGTATATTTTGACAGGGATGGTTATGTGGTGGAGAGTTCCAGCGTCCGGACCACGGGAGTGCCGCAGGTGCTGGGACTGAAATTTGACTATATTGTGACGGGGAAAATGCTTCCGGTGGAGGATGAGGCTGTTTTTAACAGTATTCTGAATGTCACAAAGCTGCTGCAGAAGTACAGCCTTTCCCCGGACAAGATATATTTCAACGGCGCAGGGGAGATCACCCTTTATTTTGGTGAAACGAAGGTGGCGCTGGGCAATGAAGCCGCTTTCCTGGAGGACAAGCTGATGCTGATTCCGGAGTTTCTGTCGCAAATCCAGGGAAAGAAAGGAATTCTCCAGATGCAGACTTATGACGAGGACAGCGGGAAATATACATTTAAACCGGAGGGACAGGGATAAATGAAATGATTTCGTCCAAATTTTTTTCAGAAAACAGTTGATTAATTTGAAAAATGATTATATGATAGTAGGTGTGGTATAAAGTGAAAAATTGGAATTGCCCAGTTAAAAAATGCCAAAAGTAAATGAGGGCGCATCTGTCCGGACAAAAGAGTGTGCCGGGGACGCGGAAGATAGAAAGAGATCTTTGTTCCCCACAACAGAAGACCCGCAAAGCGGGGATTCCATTGTCGGGCCGGAGCCGGTATGACAGGTGCGAAACTGGAATAGGAGGATACACTCTTGCTTGAAATTAAGACAAACGATGCTGAATCTGCTGCCAAGATTATTGTGGTCGGTGTGGGCGGTGCAGGTAACAATGCTGTGAATAGAATGGTTGACGAACAGATTGAAGGGGTGGAGTTTATCGGTGTGAACACCGACAAACAGGCGTTGCAGCTCTGTAAGGCGCCCACACTGCTGCAGATCGGTGAGAAGCTGACCAAGGGACTGGGGGCAGGCGCGAAGCCGGAGATCGGAGAGAAAGCGGCCGAGGAGAGCGCAGAGGAGATCAGCGCTGCCCTGAAAGGCGCGGACATGGTGTTTGTCACCTGCGGTATGGGCGGCGGTACCGGGACCGGCGCGGCGCCGGTGGTGGCAAGACTTGCAAAGGATATGGGAATTCTTACGGTAGGTGTGGTTACCAAGCCTTTCCGTTTTGAGGCCAGGACGCGTATGGTGAATGCCATGAGCGGTATTGAGCGTATCAAGGAGCATGTGGATACGCTGATCGTGATTCCCAATGATAAGCTTCTGGAGATTGTGGACAGGCGCACTACCATGCCGGAGGCTTTGAAGAAGGCGGACGAAGTGCTTCAGCAGGCGGTTCAGGGTATCACGGACCTGATCAATCTGCCCGCTATCATCAACCTGGATTTTGCGGACATCCAGACTGTCATGAAGGACAAGGGTATCGCACATATCGGTATCGGCGAGGGCAAGGGTGACGACAAGGCACTCATGGCCGTGAAAATGGCCGTGGAGAGCCCGCTTCTGGAAACCACCATCAGCGGTGCCACGGATGTCATACTTAATGTATCCGGTGATATTACCCTGCCGGATGCCAGCGATGCGGCAGACTTTGTGCAGAGTCTCACCGGGGAGGATATCAATATTATTTTCGGTGCCATGTATGATGAGTCCAAGTCGGACAGCTGCACGGTTACGGTCATAGCCACAGGACTGGAGGACACGGCCGGCAGCAGCCAGCTGCAGTCCAGATTCGGCGCAGCCAGCATATACAGGCAGCCTGCCACACACATTGCGTCAAGCTCCCTGAAGGGGCTGAATCCCCAGCCTGCCGTAAAACCCGAGACACCTCCCGCAGGTTCCCAGGGCATTCAGAAGCCGGTGGACATCCGCAGCTCCGTGGAGGAGAAAACCCTGAAAATACCCGACTTTCTGCAGAGAAAATAATGGAAATGTCTTACAGCCGTCCGGTTTTGAACCGGACGGTTTTTTGTCGAAAAATTCTTGGAAACAGCCCCTCTATTTGACAAATTCTTAACTCCCGCCCCTTTATAATAATTATGAAAAGGATGAAGCCAATGCATTATGAATTATATGTTGACAGCCTGTTCTTTATTAACTTTATTATGAATCTGTATCTTCTGATACTGGTAAACCATTCCGCGTTTCACATGGCCTGTACCCGGAGAATTCTTCTGGGGGCGGCTGTGGGAGCGGTGTGTTTCCTGTTTCCGTTTCTGGGGAGAGGTTTTGTGGCAGTGAAGCTGGTTCTGGGGATTTTCGCCGGGACAGCCGGGATGTTATATATTACTTTTCCCATAAAGGGCATCAGAATGTTTCTGAAGCTGTTGGAGAAGCTGGCGCTATATTCTTTCGGGATGGGAGGAGCTGTTCTTTTTCTGATCAGATGCCTGCCGGGGGCAAGAAAGTTTCTCACCGGCACCATGGGCATTATGGGGGTGGGAGGCATTGCCTTCCTGCTGTTTCGCAGAACAAAACAGAGTTTCGGGGAAAAGAACAATCTGTGCAGGGCGGAATTGACCAGGGAGGGCAGGAGCCTTGCGGTGACGGCCCTGGTGGATTCGGGCAACAGCCTTACGGAGCCGGTGAGCGGGAAACCCGTCTGTGTGGTGGACAGAAAAGTATTCAGGGAACTCTGGAAAGAAGAGCCGGAATTTTTCCGTGCCATTCCTTATCACAGCATCGGGAAAAAGAAGGGAATCCTGCAGGGATATCTGCTTCCCGGGCTGCTTCTGGAGGCAAATGGCATGAAGATGCAGTTTCGTGATGTGTATGTGGCGGTCAGTGACGAGGAAATCCTGGGAGCGGGAAATGCAGATGCGGAATCCGTGAATATGATAATCAATCCCGGACTTTTATCCAAAGAAAGGGCGGGAGCCGCGGCGATGCGGCAGAATGAGAGGCATAATGATACTGAAAGTGATGATACCGGGCAAAATCCAGTTTAAAATGATCCGGAGGGATAAACTTTTTCTGCACAAAAAAGGTGAAATTCATTATATCGGCGGGGCCGAAGTACTGCCGCCGCCCCTGGAGGTGGAAAAGGAGAGCCAGGTGATCGGAGATCTGGGGACGGAATATGACGACGAGGCAAAAGCCACCCTGATTGAGCATAATTTAAGACTGGTGGTGTACATAGCAAAGAAATTCGACAATACGGGCGTGGGCGTGGAGGATCTGATTTCCATTGGAACCATCGGGCTGATCAAGTCTATCAATACCTTCAAGCCGGATAAAAATATCAAGCTGGCCACCTATGCCTCCCGGTGCATTGAGAATGAGATCCTGATGTATCTGAGGAGAAACAACAAGACAAAACTGGAGGTATCCATAGACGAACCCCTGAATGTGGACTGGGATGGAAATGAGCTGCTTTTGTCGGATATCCTGGGGACGGATGAGGATGTGATCTACCGGGATATTGAAAATGAAGTGGAACGCAAGCTGCTGCTGGGCGCCATCAGCAAACTATCGGAGCGGGAAAAGAAGATCATCAATCTGCGCTTCGGCCTGGGAACCAGGGACGGACAGGAAATGACCCAGAAAGAAGTGGCGTCCCTGCTGGGCATCTCCCAGTCCTACATATCCAGACTGGAGAAGAAAATCATGCGGCAGCTGAAAAAAGAGATGAGCAATCATATATAGACTACGCAAAAAAGAGCTGAGTATTTATATACAGGCTATGCAAAAAAGAGCTGAGTAATTATATACAGACTATGTGAAAAAGAGCTGAGCAATTATATATAGACTATACGAAAAAGAGCTGAGTAATAATATATAGACTATGCGAAAAAGAGCTGAGTATTTATATTTAGACTATGCAAAAAAGCCGAAATGGGGTATAATGTTCGCAAAGGGCAGAGTCGAGCGGCCGCAAAGGCATCTGCCGAGCTTGCTCGGACAGATG
>CAJTLR010000013.1 GCA_910577185.1 uncultured Acetatifactor sp. | reverse complement strand
ACTTCCTGCTTTTTGCCATGGATAAAGCAGGCGACCATAAGTTTTTTATGCACATCAATACCACAACAATTGTCGTAAACTTTCTTCATAAAATGGCACCTCTTTCCGAGAAAATTTACGGCACGGTTCTCTGTCTTTTGATATTTTACTATGCGTCCTTTTGCCATGTAAGGCTGGACAGGTGGTGGTGCAAATGAGAGAACCACAAATCAGTTTACTGTGCGGGCTATAAGCCCAAAATAACAACCGATCTTTGCCGATAGGATCATTATAAATCATCCTTTTGGCAAAATAAATCACAACGATTAGATTGCCCCTGTTTCATGCGCAGTGGTGCCAACGCGGGGCATGGGGGTTTACTATGAAATAATGCAGCCTGTCCACACTTGTCTCCACTATATTTCTTTCAGCAGACGCTCCCAAAACCCGGTCTGGTCTATATGTATTTGCCGCTGGTATATCGTATCATGGGCATTCTTTCCCATAGCTGCCAGCATTTTGCGGTCATGGTATAGAAGGCATATCTTTTCTACAAGACCATCCACATCCCCTGGCTCAACAATATACCCGTTATATCCATCTGTTACATCATCTTCCACCCCTGACACATTGGTAAGAACCGGAACCGCCCCTCCTGCCATGGCTTCTGTCTGGGAAATACTGTGTCCTTCCCACTCTGAACAACTGACCATGATATCCTGGCGGCTCCAGAAAAAAGGCACATCTTTCCTGTCAATATATCCCAGAGGCATGACACACTCCTGCAGTTTTTCTTTTTTTATTTGTTCCAGCAGTGTATCACTGTAATCCCCGGCCCCAGCAATATTCATACAGAAACACACGCCTTTTTCCCGCAGTTTCATGGCAAGTACCGGAAATAAATCCGCCCGTTTCTGTCTCATTGTTATCCTGCCTGCATATCCAATTTGTAAACAAGCCCCTTCTCCATTCCATGTCCTTTCCAGTTTCTCCTTGCATTCTATTTCCCATTCCAGCCGGCATGTTTTCTTCTTGTCCATGCCTAACAGCAGCAATTTTTTTTCCATTTGGGAACTAATCACCAGACATTTGTCAATATACTCCTGCCATAAACTATAAGCTCTATAATAGCTTTGGTCATCATTATGCTGCACAGCCACTATCCTGACCAAATCCGGAAATAAACTTTTGGCAATACATGCTGACCAGAATATATTCCATGGGAAATTACATATAACAATACATGGAAGATTTTTTATAATCTCTTTCACCCATTGTCTTATCCGTTCTTTTTCATCGCGGACTTCCTTATAATTCAATATTTTTGCCGGAAAAGTTACATCCATAACACCAGTGCCTGCCGCATCCGTAGTCAGATACAGTCCCTTGTGCCCCCTTGTTTTCAAATCCCCTGCCAAACCATATACCCATGCCTCAACCCCTCCCAGAACCATGCCATTATGCAGGTCAAACAAGATTCTTCTTTCATCCGGAAGATTTTCCGGTTTTACCTCCTCCCAAAACCATGTGGGTTCCGAAACCGCATAATGAAAAAGAAGGTTTAATAAATCATGATCGCCTGCCACAATTTTGTTTCTTTCCACTCCGAGCGCCGTCAGCTGCCGGTATATCTCCTCTTGCCTGTTACAAGTAATACAAATATGGGTAAAAGACAGCATTTCCAGTTCATCCGGATGGTGAATCATGATGCCTTCACATGATTTTCCTTTCATCTCCATGGCATTATCCAGTATCCCTTTGGGCACTATGCCTATTTCCTTACAAAGCTTTACCCAGTACTGTCCTTTTTTTCCGGCTCCGAAAAATAGCACTTCCACTCTTTTACATGTCCTGCCGCCCATATCACTTTTCCTGCCTTCACTTCTCTCTCAAAATACCTGCTTTGGGGGCCTGAAATCCCTTTCCTGGTATTTAGCATTCCCAAACTGCATACCCTATGTTTGTCATATCGTCAATACTCCTGATATCCCCCATGTCACTACACTTTTCTACCAGTTCTGCCTGATCCATTGCATTTATCACGGCATTTGGGAGATCCGAACTAAAACCGTCTTCTTCTGCCGGAAAGCTTCCATGATATTCCATAAAGAAATCTTCTGCTCCCTTCTGAATTTCAAGCATATGTTCAATATCTCTTTTTGTCCGATATTCTTTGGCATATATAAAATTACCGTCTAAATCCATACCAATGATATTTGTTTCCGGGGATGAGAAACAGTACTCCAGCAATGTCCGTTTCTCATTGACATCATCCAGACGCAGATAATTTCCCCGATCCCTATAAAATGATTTTATTTTTCCCAGTTTTCGTGTATTATGTATTTTTCCCAGGTAAAGCCCACACAGTGTATATGGGATAAATTGTTCCAAAAGATACTGGACAGTTCCCCTACAGTAAGAATCAAACAAACCATATTCCGCGCCTTCGCGTAATCCAAGCCCTCTCATATACAACAAATATTTTTCCCTGATGACTGCTGACCGGCGAAAAATTATTTCCTTGTGCATCATAATATATTCCCGGCTATCCATGCCCTCACGGAAAAGACCTATCTCTTCCTTTTCCAGAAGAAACCTTTTCATTAACAGTTCCTCCGGAGAATAGACATCATCATAGCCAAGAAAGAAATCAATATTTTCCTCTGTTGTCAAAGATGCCACATAACATATCTTTCTGGAAGTTTTAAAATAAACCGCCTCCGGTAAACTCCCATCCACATTTTTCCTATACCAGCAGTACAGCTTATAAAACAGATATCCGTCCCTGGTGGGAAAGAGCATGCCAGCCAGTTTATTTTTTTTAATCTCCCTGCATAACCAGTCAAAGTATGCAACTACATACATCCCGAGGAACTGATATCCCCATTCCTTATAAGTTCTGACCTGAATCATTCCCTTTCCTTTATTTAA
This sequence comes from uncultured Acetatifactor sp., assembly GCA_910577185.1. GTDB lineage: Bacteria > Bacillota > Clostridia > Lachnospirales > Lachnospiraceae > Acetatifactor. The sequence goes on along the minus strand of CAJTLR010000013.1, from coordinate 75,521 downwards.
TGCAAAGGGACTGTTTAAAATTTTTGAAAAAAGTAATCCCAGGGCATTCTGCTCGTCCTTGGAGTACGCATATTCAGTCAGATTCCTTAAATTTGACATTTTTGACAAGCTGAACGCGGAGCGTATGATGAAGGAATTAATACCTTCTTTCACAAAAGCAGTTCCATCCGCATTCTCGTTGTCTCCTATGTGCAGACATTTTCTACCCATGACCATTTTGCTATAAATATGTGCCAGTCCAAACGCTTTCCCGCACTGAAAGTCACAAGATACCATAAGCTTTTCATATCCGATTATCCCGAGTCCGGAAAGCAGTTTCCCCAGCACCGGCTCTGGCAGGTACATGTCTGAAATCAGATATACTGTTTTTCCCTGGGAAACTGCATACCGGAAAATGTCTGCAATTTCTTCTCTCAGGATCAGCATCTGTCTTTCCATCTCAATTTCCAGCTCCAGCAGTCTGTCCCGCTGCTGATCTGTCAGCTGCAAAACATCTTGCAACATGCGGTAAATCCCAAAGATATTTCCCTCATATACATTATGATGTTCCGCGTAAATTCTTCTGTCCGCAAAAGAAGAAGCTGAAATATCCAGTCCTTTTGCCTGCTGCCCAACCAGGTAAAATATATCTGCCGGGCGAAGCACTTTTCTCATAACCAATGTATCGAACACATCAAAACTGATTACATCATGCCTGTTGATTTCTTCCCGCAGTCTTTCAGCATTCATCCCAAAGTACATTCTGCCCTTTGGATTAAACTTTACCGTTTTTCCGGCATACCACTGTATGAGATTCCTTCCATTAAGCCCTCTCAGCAGAATACCATTCTTTTCACAAAAATCAGAAATCCTCTCTGTTATTATTTGATAATTTGTCACCCTGGCGGCTACTACAATCTGAGACACCCCGGCCTGCAGGACTTGGTTTTCACTCATAAAAGGTTTTCCGCAAAACAATGTACCTGCCTGCCCGGCAGCCATTACACCTTCAATCTTTCCATAAAACCCGCAATTCAGTAACAGCCTTGCAACAGCACCTGCACCATAAATAACCGTTTTCCTTTCATGAGTCAGCAGCGCAAACTGCTCCAGTACCTGCCGTTCTTCCTGGGTATAGAAATATGGAAAAAGCCACTCATAAAGATGATTCTCTTCTATAAACCGATGTTCTTGTTCGTCCAGTTCATCATGTATCAGGTGTCGGAGAATTTTGTCCGCCACTTGTTCTTCCCCATATTCTGACTTTAAATATGACCGTGCCAGTATGCTGTCAAACTTGTCTGTCGCTATCTTCATTGCTTCCATATATATTTTCCTTTAATACCAGCCACCTCAAATATAGCCTCATATTGCGCCTACATGTCTGCTGCATTCCTTATCACACGCTGTATTCTGGCATTTGTACAGATAATCTGCCTGTTTTTCAGGCCAATTTCCAATAACTTTTGGCCAACGCGTAATTGCTCCTCCTGGTCCGCCAGACCTATTACAACGCAAACCGTATCCTCATACTCTGTCTCCCTATATGGATAAACCTTAATTCCGTCTACCTCATCAACATTTTGGCAGATATTCTCCACCACAAAAGCCTTGAACCTTTCAGGCTCACAATGTCTTTTCAGCACCTTATACATCCGTCCTGCCACACATCCGGCCCCATAGATTATAATACCAGGAAACTGCATCACATCTTCTATCCAGCTTTTCAGGCTGTTCTGATCATCCTCATCTTCCCATTTACCAGTCTCATCTTCAAATATCATTCCATCTGAGAAAATCTTTTCTTTAAGTGACTGAGCTTTTCCCTGATAATGACTGTATATCCTCAGTAAATTCCGAAGCTGTCCGTCATTTCCTCCATTCCCATTCGCATTTTGGCATAATCCATCCTGCGCATATTCCTGATTCGCAATATCACAATACCGTGTTTTCACCTGCACCACTGGTACATCACTTAACACTTCCATTATCTTGAGCCAGATGTCATCCGCATATGGACAGTATCGGGTGATATACTCCGAATGAAAAACTTCCGGTTTGAATATATGGGGCGGATACAAAACACCGCCACATCCCACTGCAAAGAGGTCCATCCGCGGAACATCCACATAGTGCAGGCATTTGTCCCACCATTTCTGATAAGAAGCAATATTGCCTTCCCTGTCGGATGTAATCAAATGGGACCGTCTGGATAATACGCATCCGGGGAACCGATCTATATTCCTCACAAAATCCTCTATCATAAAACAATCATAGTAAAAATCATCATCTACAGTAATGACATAATCATCAGGGTATTCCTGCAATGCATACAAATATTTTTTATGGGATTTCATATCACCCTGGCACCAGTGTATTTCAAATCCAGAGGCAGAATAAAAAGAGAAGTCAACGGGAACTTTCCTTCCCTCAAACTGTTCTTCCGAAAGATATAGGATAATTTTGTACGGCTTACATGTCTGACTGACCAGGCTGTCCAGTACCCTTGTTATCCCACTGATTCTTGCCGGATAAGATGTAAAAGACACAATTACCTGTTTCATGCTGACACAGCATCCTTTACACCAATTTTGATTCTGTCATGCATAATCCCGTATTCCTGAATTAACTTATCTTTCATCCGTGCGGCCTCTTCCTCATTGTTAAACATGATCAAAATATAATCATAGTCATATTGAGAAAGCAATTGGCAGTTAATTACCGGTTTCCCCTCAAAATATTTTATTTTCCTTTTATCTATGAAAGCTTGTACATCATATTTTTTTAACAACTCTTTCTTGTTTTTCCTATAATATCCTCCAATTCCCCACACAATTGCCTTCATTGCGCATGAATCTTTATATGCAGGCTGATGTCCATATCCGTTATATAAGTCCGCAAAGGCCAGTTCTTCTCTTATTGATATATTCAGGGAATCTGGTAACAGAAAATGATCCTTCATGACATCCGTTAAAGCAATATTCCATTTTTGTTCCACCCCACTGTGCAGTCCTGTACCGTCAAAGCCAATGTTCTGAATTAAATTTTTATACGGATTAATAAAATAGCCTCCCCGTTCTATCACGCATAATCCCCAGAACACATCCCATGCATCACACTGACATTTTAATGTGGCACACAACATATCTTCCAAATCAGTTCCCCAGATCCCCAGCCTTTTCGCAGCTTCTTGGTTCGAGTATATTCTCTTTAAAATATCATAATCCCTTGAATAGTATTGCCAGCGGTTTTTCCATGTTCCCCACCCAGATGAGCATGTTCTCCCACAGGCATAAACATCTGAGCTTTCCTGAGCCGGTAAATCCAGGGGCCAGGCATACCCACTAACCCCCCATACATTCTTATCATACTTATACGTTTCAAGACAATCCACCGCAAAACGTATAAAATTAATGTGCGGTACGCAGTCATCTTCCAGGACAATAATTGCATCATGTCTATTCAATACATATGCAATGCCGTTCTCTATGGAAGTCGCGCAACCATTGTTACACGGATAAGTAATATACGAATATTCCATCCAGTTTATTGCATGTATAACATCCCGGACCTTGTTCCAGTCCTCTCTGTCATTTTCACAAGCCAATCCATCCTGAAACAAATATACATTCTGCAAACGTATATTTGTTTTCAATGCGTCCAATGTCTTTTGTAAATGAATTGGCCTATTGTATGTAAAAATTGCAAGTGCAATATCCATGTGCTTTTCTCCCTGCCAGCTTCTATTTGATTTTCGTTGATAATTAAACTTCACTTATCCCTCTTTCAAGTATTCAGATCACTTCTAATTTGTTATTCCATTGTATAATATTGCTGTTTCCTCCTCCTTAAATCCCAATAGTATTTCTAAAGTCTATTATTTCCAATACCCTCTTTTTCTGAGTTAAATTTACCACATCATCATAAATGCCCTTTCCAGTTACAATTATTATTTCCACTCCTTCCAATCCATACTGTGGACTTTTTACCTTTGTCCCACCAATTACTTTTCCCTGTTTCTCATCATTGATATCAAGCAATACATCAATTTTAATTTCATTTTCATCACAGAATATTTTTAATGCTGTTCCACACTCACCAACACCCCATAACGCGGTCTTCCTATTATTACATTCAAGGTTCTCCAGCAATTCTTTAATTTCCTTTTCAAAACAATATAATTTAAATAAATATGGGGAATTTGTTTCGGTCCACAAATTTTCGCTTTCATAATTCATCCACTGATTCCATTGACTTTGCATGTATGGTGATATCCTGGAAAAATATTCTTCCTGATTCTTCCTGAATTTCTTAATTCCTTCTTCTCTAATAAAAGTATAAAACTCCTTCTTCTGGCTGATATTTTTTGTAGTCTTGTATATGGAAAATAAAGTCCAAAATGACTCAACATAAAAGTATTCATAATACAAATGAAAAAGATCACGTTCTACTAACTCTTGCCGGACCTGATCCAATGCATAAAACAGACACATGGGATTTTCATTGTTTCCTATTTTTGTTGTTTCATCATGCTTTCTATAATAAGCCATTACCCTGTCTACATCTAAAACAATCATTTTTTTTGCCAGGAAAAAAGACATCAATACAAAATACACATCATTGCAACATGGTAAATCCTGAAACATAATTCTGTTTTCTCTGATAAATTCTGTTCTATATAATTTGTTCCAAGGCGCTGTATTGAAATATGTAAAATCACACAATTTCATATCTGTCAGACAAAAGCAATTGCAGCAATATGCTTTTTTGAAACGTTCATCATGGGATACTTTTGCTTTAATAGGTATTTTCTCAGACTGAAACGGCATAAAATCGAAATAGACCATATCAGCATCTTTGGACACAATTGTTTCATATGCCATTTCCAACATGATTTCATCAAAAATATCATCTCCATCCAAAAAAATGATATAGTCTCCAACAGCTCTAATCATCCCCATATTTCTTGAATATGCTGCACCTCTTCGTTCCTGATTCATGAAACACTTAATTCTGCTGTCCTTATTTTTATATAAATCCAGAATTTCCTGTGTGTCATCATCTGAATGGTCATTAACACAAATTAATTCATAATCTGTAAACGTCTGCATTTTTACAGAGTCAAGTGTTTCCCTAAGATATCTGCCGGCATTATATAAAGGCATAATAATTGAAATATTTGGAGTTTTCATAAATGTTTCTCTCCTATCGCCAACGTTTTCTCCCATTGCATAAAGCTGCCTACTGTAAATTAATTAAAATGTCACAATATCACATATCATTTTTTTCATGCTAATACATTTTAAGCCAGGATTTTCGTAATTCTTCAGTTGCGCTGCAATGGTATTCTCATTTCTAAGCATCGCTATGATTACATATCCTTGAACATTTTTTAAATTATTTGGATTCAAAACTTGAATCCCCTCCTGAAATGTATCCCATTTTTGAGGATTATTATCTATAAACGCTCTAACGGAAATATTATTTTTTCGAAATATCTCTGCAATCTCTTTTCCATAGTATCCTGCACCAAATATGTACACTCCTTCTTCTATTTTGGGAAACTTCTCCACAATTACTTTTCTGCTATTACAATCATTGTTTTTTATCTTCAAGATTTTCTGCTTCAACAATTCTGACTCTTTCCTAAACTCTTCTTCTTTCGTATATTTTCTTTTGGCAAATTGTAAATTTTCCGTATATGCAGATTCCTCTATATGTGCTTTGCAATATTCCAAAAAATCTTTCCCAGAGTCAAATACATCTCTTATTTTTTCATCATCTCTCCATTCATTAATGTCTAATACATAACAGCCAGGCACATTCGTTATTTTTCTTGTTCCGGCAAGTAATAAAAAAATAATTTCATTCTCACAGTTATACCCTTTTATTATTTTTATAATATTCTCGTAATTGTTTTGTATATATTCCGCTTCTTTATCTCCTGTAACAGATCGTATAAAACATACAGGTTCTTCAATGCTGTCCCTAAATCTTTGTATTCTTCGCTGGTATTTTTCATATATCTTTGAATATTCCTTCTTCAGACTAAGTTCAATATCATGAGGAAATATCAAATTATACTTCATATCACGAAAAGTCGTGATTGACGTTTGTTCCAGGTTGTCATACTCCAGAAACTCAGCAAAATTTGTTTCCATTTGATAAAGTACCCCCCCGAAATCCAGAGAAGAAACCCAGTCAAAGGGATACGCAAAACTACGTAATCCATGCTTTTCCATGGAAGCAGCAGTTCCGCAGTACCATCCTAAAGATATATAACTTTTAAAGATCTTTTTTTCTCTGTACATACAAGTCTCCTCACTAATACAGATATTATCCTTCCACATAATTTTCTACGCTACTATAAACACGCTTTTAAGGATTTCCATATTTTTATTATTCAAATATTCAACGGCTTTTTCTTGTCCTGACATAAAGCCAATAAAGACAGCGATATCTCCCTGTAGGACCATGGCTTCCTTTTTGATTACATCAATACCTTCAAAATATCCTGCCTTGTTTTCATCCACAAAGGCTCTGATATGAATTTCTTCCATAAAAGAGTCCAAAATAATTTTTGTTAATCTTCCCCACTTTCCCGCACCCCAGATATAACATTCCTTTGCTGTTATTTTATCCCTTATCTGCATAAAATAGAGCATTCTGCTATATACTTCCTCTGCATCCTCCCTTGTTATTCCAGTCTTTTTCACTCTCCTTATCAATGGCTCAATCTGTCGTTTCAATTCAGCATGAAATGTTATCTCACCAGACTGTAATGCAGGCTGACTTAACATATCATGGTATAAATCTGATAATTGTTTTTTCACCGCTTCACCCGAAAAAAACTGATCATATGTTTTTCTGGCATTTTCAAGCAAACTATACAGATTACCATTGTTATGATCACCTAATAATTTTTCTATTGTTTTTGCCAATGAATCCGCAGAATAGCCTTCCGTGATATACGCATTTGTTCCATTGTTTAAAATTTCCGGCACTCCTGCAACTGGTGTTGAAATAATAGGTATATCACATGACATTGCTTCTACAATAGAAGCCGGAAAGGATTCCCTTTTACTCCCACAGACAAGAACATCAATTTGTTCATAAAAGCTACTCATATCTTCCATGAATCCCAGTAGTTTAATACTATCCTGCAAATGATGACTCTTTATATATTCTCTACATTCATCCCCATATGCCGATTCCCTGGAGCCGGCAAGTAGCAGCCGTATCCTCCTGCCCTGTTTTATCACTGTTTCAACTGCTTTAATCACTTCTAGCTGATTTTTATACTCACAGAGTGTTCCTGATGTTCCCAATACCATAGTTTCTTTATGGCATTCCAAATAATTTTTATTAACTTTTATTCCACTGTATACCCTGATACACTTTCCACTGCATTGTAAATATTCTTTCCATTTCTCTAAGAAAAACACGGAATCACTTGATACATACCGGGGAAGAATTTTACTATATGGAATCTGCCATTCCCATGCATCAAGTGAATATATATTCATAACATGAGGAATCTTACATTTTCCTGCCACATACTCAACTGCGGGATTCATTTGAACACTGTGTAAAATATCAATTTTTTGATTCGTCACAAAGTTTTCGATTTCCCTGGCGGCATCAAGGTATCCCACAGCATTAATACGCCTGATACTGTACGCGGCATCATATTTCATAATTTTATAGTTCAGACACATATCATTGCATTTTTTCTGAAATATTGTATTGTACTTACCATTAATGTCACATGGCAATATGACAGTAACCTCATTTACGGAACTCATAAGATATGCCTGCATAAATAAAGTTTGATCTGCGCCTCCTACAAATTCATTGACAGCACTCAAAAAATATGCGATATGTAACTTTCGGTTCATGATGTTCTCCCCAATGTTTCAAAATGCATCAGATAACTTTATCCGCAATTTCCCTTAAGTCAGTCCATTCTATCCCTATGTTCTCCATTTCGGATAATTGTTTACAAATTTTGTCCGCATGATTCAACACTGCAACTATGATATATCCATTGTAAGTCTTCAAAATTTCTGGTGACTTTATGGTAATCCCCTGCTGTTCTGTTCCCCATTTTTTTGTATTATTATCCACAAAAAAATGAACCGGAACAGCTACGGAATTCAATACTCTATATATCCGTTCTCCCCAGATACCCGATCCAAATATTACAATGCCTTCCGCAATATCCAAAAATCTGTCCTTCACAGTATCTACTATCTTTGCCGGATTTGTTTCCGCAAGATACCAAAGCTTAAAAGATCTATATCTTTCTTCTATCTGATTTAAAATCAATTCTCTGTTCTTACTATTGGACACATATTTTAACGATATTTCCTTATTTTCTTCCGCCAGCTGATTTAATTTACCTGCACTGGTACTAACCCCACCTTTTCGGAAGCTTCCCATTATACTGTCTATATAAAAAAAATGAACCCCATTCGTATAACATCGCAACAGCCAGTCATAATCAGCTGCTATTTGATAATCTATATCAAATCCCCCATATTGTTCAAAAACCGTTTTCCTGGTAAATACAGAAAGATGCGGAAGCATATTATAATAAATTTGCTCATACTCAACTTTTTCATTTTTGAAACCATTTGTTTTTGTCCTACTTCCATCTTCTTCAACAACCCACACGATACCATGCGTAAGTTCTGCGTCTGTGCTGTTAAAGCATGTCACAACTTTCTCAATTGTGTCGGGTTCATACCAGTCGTCACTATTTGCAAATCCGATTATATCTCCCGTGGCAAGCCGAATCCCTTTATTCATTGCATCATAAATACCTTTATCCGGTTCACAAATAACATGGTCTATATACTTTTGGTACTTTTTTATTATTTCCAGAGTACCATCCGTGGATTTCCCATCTATAATGATGTATTCGATATTTGTATAGGATTGCGCCTTTATGCTAAGAATCGTCTGTTCTATTGTCTTCACGGCATTATATGACACCGTAATAATGCTGACTTTCATGATCTCTTCCACTTTTATAAAACTCCCATTCAAAAATCATATGTATACCCGTTCCCTGAATCCGCATTCCCTCCAAATACATTTTCCTAAATGATGCAAAACTCATATCACCGCAATTTTGTTAATTTTGTTTTCTCTTACAATATCCTCAAACAGCCTTTTATGCCTGTCAACATACTGTTCAAACGAATATCTGTCCTTCACATAATGGTACCCCTTTTCCTGTCTTTCCAGCAAATTTTCCCTGGACATATGCAATGTTTCTATTGCCTTCGCCAATTCCTCTGCTGACTTATACGCAACTGCTAACCCGCACTCAGGAGCATTGATATTCTCTTCTACGGCAGTCCCCTGAAAACATATCACTACACATTTACATGCCATCGCTTCTATCGCCATTAGACCAAAAGACTCTGCAAGTGAAGGCATCACAAATATGTCGCAGCTGTCCAGTATTTTCATTAATTTTTCTCGTTCCCCCACAAAACCATGCTCCGCCACTTCATACATTTGGCATATATCCTGCGGAACGTCACCATTTCCCACCGCTTCCAGTTTATAGTGACTTTTATCTTTTAATATTCTCAGCGCATCATACAGAAGGCTGCATCCTTTGACATAGCCAGTCTCACTTCTAAAACCGATAGTCACCTTATCCCCTCTATTTATCCAGCTTTCTTTGCTTTCATCTCCGGTACAGATGCCAAAAGGTATAATATGTATTTTGGTAAAGTGACATGTCAGCGGGCTCAGCTCAATTTGCTTTTTCATCCATTTAGAAGCCACAATAATATGCGGGTTAATTTCTTTTAGAACCTTTTTCTTTACATTCCACATAAAATTGACATTATCTTTTAACATTGGAAAGTAGTCATCATCTAAGTTATGACATTCCTTACACTCATCTTTCCATTTTTCGCATTCCAATGGGTGCACACAGTTCCCGGTCAGTATCCAGGGGTCATGAATCGTCCAGACACAGTTTTCTTTCATCAGCTTCGGATAATCTAATATTGAGAACATTTGATGATATGGAAAGTGGTAATGCACAATATCTGCCGTTTTAAATTCCCTGAGTTTCATCAGGTGCTCTGCGTAAGGAAATAAAATATTGCTTACGGCCAGCTGTTTTTCCACATACGAAATTTCTTGCCGTATTATTTCATCAACATTTAATTGCAGTACTGTGGAAACTTCACTTTGTTTATCCAATACTACTTGCTTTGCATCAACATTTCTTTCAATCAAACCCAGATGCAGATCATAGCCATTAAAAATTCTTCCAATTATATCAGTATTATTAACTTCTAAGACTCGCATCCTTTTGCTTAATTCCATCCCGAAACTCCATATCCCGCATTAAATTGTTTAAAAGTGGTATTTTCTGAACATCTTCACTCCAATTTGATAATTTTATCTTTTCCAAATAAAATTTAGCCTGATCTACATCTTCTAATACCGGCAAAGACTTTTCATACCGCTCCTTATACTCCGTCCAGGTTACTACATTTTGAATCCCATCCTTGTGTAATGTGTGGATTATGTCTTTTGATTTCTTGTTTGAAACAATAACCAGGGAAGTTTTATCTCCGGTCTTTAAAAACTCTTTATAACTCAGGCATTTTCCTCCTGCCAGTACTGTCCCTTGTTTTGTTTCATCATTATCAATAATACACTCCACATTTATCCCGAAATCCCTAAGGGAAAAAAAGGCCTCGATTCCTTTCACTCCCCTCCCATATATACATATCCCGCTCATCTTCCGGCCTTTCATTCATAAGAAACAAAGTCTTCAAAACATGGGGTCCCTTTGCATATATGCCAGTCAATTTCCTTTTTTATACAATACCGGCACAAGGAAACTTTTTCTTTCATTTTTTCATTTAGTTCTTCACAGGACTGAAATTCATTCAAGTCATATATTCCATCCTGTGGAAAGTCTGCATGAAATTTATCATTTAACTCCTTTATATACAACAGTGTCGGACATCTTGCTATTTTTCCTTCCTTGATATTCACACATCCATCAGATATACAAATATTGTCATAACAACTATTTAAATTAACCGTCAGGGGCAAGTTAAACTTCTGCTTTCTATCATATTGTCGTATTGCATAATCAATCTTATATTCTTTTAATCTCGTTATGATTTTTGACCTGATACAGTATGTAGGTTCATATTCAGAAATTGTAACCACAATATTATTTTCTTTTATAGCCTCCATTAATTCCTTTTTAACATGGGGAATCAATAATCCATTTGTGACCAGCTGAATATCTGCATTGGGCAGTAAATCACGTGCTTTCTTCAAATAAATTGCTAATTCGGGATTCAGCAATGGCTCCCCTCCCAAAATATAAAACGAAAGAATTTTATTTGAAACGGAACAAATTTTATCTATATCAGCAAGCCGTTTCTCCGTATTTGGAAGTTCCCTTTTATAAATCGGAGAAAAGTGTATACATCCGCTGCAGTTCAGATTGCAGTAATCTGCCGCGTGGATTTCTATGTGCGGTATCATCTCCTTCGCATCATCTGCCAGGAGTTTACATTCATATGAAAAAAAGTCTTCCGGCCCATAAGTATCATTGTCCTTTGCCAGATAGAAATAGCAAGTTAGTTTTCCTTCTCCTTTTTGTAATAGATTGGTATATATATCAACAGCCGCCTTTCTGGATGCCACTGCTATTACTATTGGTATATCCTTTTCTCCGGAAACGGTACACACATTCTCAGCACTGATAATCGGAAGCCCCAGATAAGTTCCGCTCTTTCTGCCATCAATGAACCCGGCTACTTCCACTTGATCATTGTAAAACTGCTCGATTCTCCTGAATGCGTGTCTTCCTTTATCCCCTGCTCCATATATATATACTTTCATATTTAACCCCATTTCTGCGCGGCCTTTTGCGCATGTCAGTTTTGTGGATGCCGCACAGACACAAACTTGGGATTGAAAATTTTCAATTTTCAATCTTTACCCTTCACATTAAAGTTGTACTGCGGCTGGAATAGGTTTTGCATGTACACTGTTTCCATTGCAGTAATAACATGCATGAAACAGTTCTTTTTCTTTCAACAACGTGTTCAATTCTTTCCTTTTTTCATGTATATCAATGATTCCTGTAAAATCAACACTTTCTCCTTCGGCATTCTTAAAAGCACCGATTCCCTCTCCATGTGCGGCTCTGGGACAAATATATAATTTTCCCCTATAAAAAGAAGGACATTTAGCATTATCACACATCATATATATTCTTTTGACTGTATCAGGGTTATAATCCCTAAACTCTGTTGTACCCATGTTTCTCCATTCACAATACTCATGTGTGTAATACTCAATTCCATATTCCGAGCATTTCTGTTCCAGCTCATAAACCTTCGTACTGTAAATTCCATAGTTTGACATATGAAGGACTACGCCATTCTTTTTTATTTTCTCAAATATCAGATCATCCGGAACAATAGTTGAATTTGTATATATCACAATTCTTTTTACTTTATCCAGCTTCCCGCACAAATCCAGCAGGGAACTTAAATAAGGATAAACAAAGGTTTCCCCGCCTAAAAGCCTCAATTCATACAGTTCGTCAATGGTATCCAGGAAATTTCTTAGTGGGTTTTCTATTTCTTCAAGACTAACATGGCGCGGCTTCTGGTAATAAGGAATCAGACTTCCACAGTCTTTGCATCTCAAATTACAATACTCTGTAACTACCAGATCAATATTTCTTAGAGTGAATTTGTCATTCGCCAGACTTTCCAGGTTAAATCGGTAGCCGCCACTGTTTCTTATAATATCTTTGGAATACTCGGATATGTTTTTGTCATCAATTCTTGTTTCTAACAGTTCGGAAATACTATAAAAATTTTGCACGCCTTCCTTTGACAGAAATTCTGCCATTTCATTCAGATAATTTACACTTGCCAGTAAAACTGCTGCGTTATTTACTTTTTTTATTTCATCTGGTCTGATCACAGGTAATCCGCACTTCACCGTTACCGTTTCATTTCTGTCCGCAAAGCAATAAGTACTCACCCCCCATGTCTTTAAGGCATTAAACGCTATTTCGCCGTATATTCCGGCTCCATAAATTATAATATTCTGGCCTTCAAAATAATCTTCTTTCTGATATGCTTTAATTATCATAGCAAAACCTCACCCTAACATATAAACAATGTGTCACAGTACTGGCATCTCTCAACTTCTTTTCTTCCGTTAACCAAAAGTTCCCTTACCTTTTCGAACCTGCGCCCGAACCAGACCTGTTCTATACTTTCTTTGTTTAGATCTCCCATAGTACATTTTCCCAATGCGTCATTACAGCACAAAGAAACTTTTCCATCCGGCCTTACTATCATTTGTTTATATGGCAACAGACAACTGGCCTGCGGGTATTTCTCGCAATGCTCCGCATTGGGTGAATCTCCTCCCCGGCTTGTCAACACCTCATTTATTTTCCTTAACACAATTGTTACTTTCTTTTTTAACTCTGTATGTTCTTCACAATACTCTGCAATTTTCCTGCATGGCGCTATGAGGCTTAACTCATCATTATAATTATCTATAATAAGTTCATCTAAATAAGGGATAATTTCTAAAAACTTATCAATTGTCAACAATGTACCATTCGTACACAGATGTGTTCTGGCATACGGTAAATGTTCTCTCATATATTTTTGGAATTTTATGATTCTTTCATCCAAAAAGGGTTCATTATTTGAAAATAGCGCAATTTTCCCTCTATAGTTCAAGTTTTCCAATTGATGAATGATAGAATAGAATAATTCCTCTTCCATCTTTTTATACGGTCTTGTATCTGCATTCTTATTTACCGGGCAGAATCCGCACACACCATTGCATCTGTTTACAGTTTCAATTTCAATATGGTTAAATAAAGGAATTTTACTCCCTGTCAGTTCTGTTACCTTCTGATTAATGTCCTTTATTTTTAGCTCATCCCGTTGGTCTACTTCGTTTTTATCCAATTGACTACTATATGGATTAAAAACCACTTCCGGAATATCAAAATAGGAATTTTCCGAATATATTTCAAAATCTGTTATTCCCATACCTTCCAGTTGTGCTGCCATTGACTCTGAATGTCTGCTGGCAATTATAACTTTACACTCTGTCGTGATTTCTGATAAAACACTTGGCGCTTTTATATCTAGTCCATTCAGTTTTTTTCCGTGGATATGTTCATTATTGTCAATAAAAAAGAGTACATTATCTATCCCGTATTTTATGAATGCTCTTTTTCCCATGTTCCCCGCACCAAAAATGATTATTTTTTTCATAATCCAGTCATATCCTTTATATTATTCGTCATTTTTTTGTTCCCGCATTTATTCCCGCGAACTTCTATATTAATGTACAATTTGATATCTCTTTTTTAAATAACTCAAATGCTTTCTTTTCTTTTTCACTTGCCCAGCTACTTTCAAAATGATGAACGGCAACTGTATGATCTGAATAATTTTTAAACACAAGACCGGAGTCCGGTGATAAAACTTCCGAAGGATACACTATAATACCATCCCTTTTTTGATAATGGTTTCTAAGATCAAAACCAAGCTTTTCAAAAACCGGATTTTGGTATTCATTACACATTTTTAAATTCATTTCCCCATTTGGCTGGTAAAATGACTGATCATCATAATAATCTCTTAATTCTCTAATGCATGAATGTCCTTTGATTGCACCAAACCCCAATCCCATCGCTATCTGAAAATTACAGCTAAACCCGCAAAACATCTCGTCTTTCAACAACTTATCCAAAGGTGCCAGCAATTCCACATCTGTATCCAGATAAATGCCGCCTTCATTATAAATAATGTCCAGTCTGGCATAATCCGGCACAAACCCCCATTTCTTACATTCATACGCCTCCCGCATATAGCGGTTTTTAGAAATATCATAATTGCTTTCATCCCATCGTATGATCTCATAGTCCGGGCAATACTTATACCAGCTTTCCATGTATCTTTTCAAATGATCTGGAATTTCTTTCCCTCCAAACCAGCAATAATGTATTTTTCTTGGGATTTTTTCCTCACCTTCTGTAAAAGAAAAGGGACTGGCTTCATAATAATCACGCATCAGCACTCCGGCATAGCAGTCTATATCGTCCAATGCCCTTATCATATTGATATGTTTGATGATTTCCCCGGCATATGCCGTAGGGGTAATAAATATTGAAATGTTTTCCCCAAGATTTGCATTCTCAGCCAGTCTATCCAGCAGCGCGTCTTCTCTTGTCACCAGGTACCTGACACCTTCTACCTCAAATTCTTTTCCCCAGAGTCTCTCATCCTTGTCAACAATAAACAGAATATCAAGGCCTTCACAGAATGTCCGTATATAATAAGATGCCAGCCTTCCTGCACCCCATAATACAATCTTTTTATCCTTTACATTTTCCCGGAAATGTCTGTAACCTATATTTAATATTCTGGCCATGCTGTTCTCCCCACTCTTTACACTGCGTACAGTACAGTCTCCACATCTCCAAAGGAATAATGTCTTAAATAAAACACATAATCGGAACGAATCTCATGTATCAGCTGCGGCAGTTCCCATATATCTTCCGGTTTATGATATACACAGATTGCCAGTTTCGGCTTGTATTTCGCAATCATATTCCTTGCCCCTAAAATTCCCTGATATTCTGCCCCTTCAACATCCATTTTTATAAATGTCACCGGCTCCACTGACACTCTGTCAATACTGTCTACCTCAACCGAAACATCTCCGGATTCAGAAATAGCCGAACTGGTTCCGTCCATTTTAAATTTTAGTTCCTTTGCTTCGCTCCATAACCCCTTTGGTATCAGCTTGTATGGTATCCCACTATCTTTCAGTTTTCTCTTGCATCTCTCCTGGTTTTCCGCATCAGGTTCCCACGCATATACATGCCCCCCCTGACCGGAGCACCATTTATAAAAATTCACTGCATTATTACCATCAAAGCATCCTCCATCCACAAACACTTCTTCCGGCACCCGTCTGTTTTCCAGCTGGGGCAGATCAAAATATTGCAGATGATTTAATTTTTCATATTCCATTCCCAGATTCACAATGTTTTCTTCCTGAAATCCTTCTGCCAGCAACTGTTTGAAGATTTCCCCATGATAACGAAGTGTAGAAATAATTACCAGTGCCTCCCCATGCTTTTCCTTCAATTCCTGTATGTCAATTACCGGTAATCCTCTGTATTTCTGCCCGGCACATTTGTTATCCACCAGACAGTCAAACTTTATATCCTCATAGACACGAACCAGACGTTTTCCCACACTCCCCGCCCCGAAGATCACCTTTTCCCGGGAACTTTGCTTCAGTCTCTCGTACATTTCCTTTCCACTGGGTATCGTGCACACCACATTTCGGACAAACTTCATATCCCCGGTCAGACTGTACAGCAGCCTGTTTTCATACACTTCCCTGGACAGATCATCTCCCAGTAATTGATATACCGTTTTAATTTTATCTGGTTCCATATTAACCTTCTCCCTGAAAAATACCCTGCTGCTATCTTCTTATATTGTCGGTGCTCCCACTACAATGACAAAGTCCGGGGCTTCATGACTTAACAGCTATAGAGCATACAGCACTGTATCATTGTCCGCAAAAGAATAGTGTCTTAAAAAAAACTTATATTCCGGATTCATTTCATGTATCAGCCAGGGCAACACCCACATATCCTCCGGTCTGTGATAAACACAAACCGCCAGTTTTGGTTTATGCGTTTCAATTGTCTTTCTTGCGCCCAGCAGCGCCGGATACTCTGAACCCTCAATGTCCATTTTAATAAATGTTACGGGCCTGTTTGTCAGCCGGTCAATACTGTCCACTTCAATTTTTATATCACCGTCATCCAATATCATGGAACTTGTCCCTGCTGTCTTTAATTTCAATTCTCCTGGCCCGCTCCACAATCCTTTCGGAATCAGTTCATATTCCACCTGGTTTTTGTCAAGCAGCATTCTGCACTTCATCTGATTGTCCGGATCGGGTTCCCATGCATAGATATACCCCCCCGGGCTTGAACACCACTTCAGAAAATCAATGGCCGTACTTCCATCATAGCTTCCGCAGTCAACAAAAGTCTCTTTTGAAACGCTCTTTTCTTTTAACTGCGGTAAATCAAAATACTGCAAATGATTCAGTTTTTCATATTCCATCCCGATATTTATAATATTTTCTTCCGGTATGCCTTCATCCAGCAGCTGTTTGATAATTTCTCTGTAATACAATTTTGTAGATATTACAATTGTACCATCGTCGAAACGTGCTCTGTATTCCTTCAGCGAAAGCACCGGTAATCCCTCATACATCGTTCCCGCCCGTTTATTATCGATAAAACATTCAAACGGAATATCCGTGTAGATCTGGGCCAGGTGTCTTCCTACAGTTCCTGCCCCAAATATTCCTATGTTTTTTCCGGTTTTCAGCCTCTTGTAAATTTCTTTCCCTTCCGGTATCGTACACACCACATTCCGGACAAACTTCATATCCCCGGTCAGGCTGTACAGCAGCCTGTTTTCATACACTTCCCTGGACAGATCATCTCCCAGTAAACCATATATTTCCCTGATTTCATTTGTCCTTATCTGTCCTTTTTCCAGTTGTCCCATATTTGCACTCCCTGCACTCTTTAGCGTACATACCAGTCAATATTTCCGGAGTTTTGTCATCTCTTTGATGCTTTCCGGCATATCCCCTTCACCTCTCCACCATGGCAAACAGGCACTTCCGGCAAAGCAGATCCACGGAACCGTCCCCGGCAATGCCCGCGAACACCTTCCGCATCTCAGCGCCTTTTCTGATCTCATCATAGCTGTCGTCCAGCAGATTCCCCAGTACATGCTGCATTCCGTAATCCATATTGCACAAGAGCAGCGTGCCATCCGGCAAAACCACATGGTTATTCAGTTTCGGCCCGCTGAAGCAGCAGGTAATTTTTTCATTGGTCAGAGTCCGTTCCCGTCCGGCCAGTTCATCGCCTTCCAGATTTCCGGCCCTGTCCTGAAGGGAAATCAGAACCTCATATTTCCCCCTGCACATATCCAGGATTCTGGGTAAAGGTGTCGCCTGGGCGCTCATGTCATTAATGAACGGTTCACCGTTTTGTTTTGTGGCATTTATCATCTTTTCCACATTCCGGTAGTATTCTTCCGAGACCGTAATCTTCGCGTAATTTTTCTCGTCTGCCACATGCAGTCCCACAAACTGGAACGGCAGCTTCAGGATTTCGTCCACGTCCTTTTCCGTCGCCCCTTCCAGGGTAGTGTACAGCGAAACATTTCTTCCCGTACCGCACGCCAGCTTCAGCATTTCCGTGCAGTCCGGATTCAGATACGGCTCCGACATTCCTGCGAACATAAAGTCACAGTTGTCCGGCGTATGCCGGAGAAATACATGAAAATCTTCCAGGGTCATCACCCGTTTCCGGTTTTGGTCTGCCCCGAAATACCGTCCCAGCAATACCTTCTGGGGACAGTACCGGCAGTTCACCTTACATCCTATTACCGTGGTGATCTCCAAAGTGGGATTATCCTGCAAATCCCTGGAGCCCCGGTCTTCCGAAATATATTTTCCGCCGTCGATGACCCGGCTGAAATCCATATTTTCCTCTCTTAAATACTGCATGACTTCCCTGGTATAAATATCCCCCAGACCCACAATCACTCCCACATCTTCATCATGCATGACTGTACCTGCCGTCAGGACCGGATACCCCAGCGCACTCGCATTTTCTTCCGGCTGTGTGGCGATAAACCCCTCAATGGGAATCTGGTTTCTGGTGAGAATATGGCATAGTTCCTTCCCCCTAAGCCCGGCCCCATAGATATAAAGCCTGTCCGTCTTTTCTCTTAATTCCTCAACTTCCCGAATAAATTCTCCGTAATACATCCGCTTTCTCCTAACCAGGATTCTATATATTCCAGCCCTGCTCCTTCATGCTTTCGCTTTCACTGCGGCAGATATGGGCTCCTCTTTTCATCTGCACTCCCGTTTTAACATAATTGGTGTTGTCTGCCCCGCACCCGCCGCAAATCCGGCAAAAACTGCTGGTGCCCCTGCTCAGCTCCACGATCTTCCGGCAGGCGGCCTTGTCTTCCGGATCCAGCTTTTCCAGCTCAATGTAATCTTCCGGCCGCAGGGAAAACAGTCCGCTTTGCTCCGCACACCAGGACACATTGCAATAATAAAACTTCCCGTCGTGCAGTGCGTTCCAGTTGGGCCTGCAGCTTTTCAAATGCTCCTCCAGCTGTTCCGGAGTCCTCTTTACCGGCTTCTCCGGAAAGCCGAAATCTGTCCACACAATGGAATTATTCCTATAATAATCAATTCCCAGGGCTTTCACCCGCTCTTCCAGCGCATCCATCCTTTCCCCATAGGAAACCTCATCCGTGTAATCGCTGATGCTCAGGTACATATCATACTTCCGGATGGCCCGGAGCAGGGAATCCGCCGGAACCACTGTGCCGTTTGTAATCACGGTGATCTTTCCGATCTGTTTCCGGTATGTTTCCCCCAGATATACAATAAACTTTTCCAGATCAGGGTTCAAAAAAGTCTCCCCGCCGATAAGTCCGAAATATGTCACAAAATCAATCCGTTCAAAAAACAGATCAATGCTTCTTTTCATTTCTTCAAACGTAAAATTGACAGGTTGTTTATGGTAAGGCATGAACAGATTGCAATGTCTGCAGTTCAGCGTACACTTTGTGGTAATCGTCATGTCCACATGGAACACACAGTTCATCTGCTTCGCCGTCCAGAGCCATTCCGACATGAAATGTCCCACATTACAAAAATCCCGAAATTCTTCCAGTCCCTGTTCTTCCAGAAACTTTGTGATATTCCCGTATGCGGTATGTCCTGCCATGACGACAATTTTGCGCCCCTGCATTTTAGGCCTGGCCTCCTCATAGGAAATAATGGGGATGCCCTTCCACAGCGTTCCCTGCTTTTTTTCATTCTGGTCTATGACAAAGGGAATGAAAAGATCCACGCGCTCAAACAAAGTCTGGCAGATTCCCCCTACAATACCTGCGCCGTACAGGACGACGCTATCTAATTTATTCCAGTCCTCTGTCAGCTTTCCCAAATCACTGCGCATACCGTTTCTCCCTTTTTGTGGTATTTTTCCGATTCTGACACGGCTCGGGCATCCGGGGGCTCTTCCTGATACACCGCTCCCTTTCCGCGTCTGCATCCTCAGTAAAACAACATGGATTCAATCCGGTTCATCATGGCATTGTCATTATAAAAACTTTTCTTTACCCTGTCCGAAAACGTTACGGCCCCGCCAAAGCAGAATCCGTAATACCAGTCCGCAAACTCTGTATCCGGACACAGCCCGAAGGCTCCGAACGTCTCCCAGTACTCACGGATAAAAGCCTTTACCCCCCGGTTGATCTCCTCTTTGTCCTCAAAATACTCCTGGTTCTTCTTTGCCCGGGCACATACGAAACTGCCCGTCTCATCAATCTCCTTCACCATGCCATAGGGTGCCGTCAGAAAACTTTCCAGGAAAATCTGCCGCTTCAGAATCCGGCTTTTCTCTCCTGTCAGGTCATCCTTCCCCTGAAAACAGGCTGTCATTTTCTGGCACTGCGCATTGGGATTGCGTGCCGCCAGACTGGCATTCACATAATATCCCGGCATGTCAAGCCGCCCCAGCCGGTTCAGGTATTTCTGGTTATTTCCATAATAACCCAGATCCACCACCGCACATGTTTCGTCAAGCCCCATTTTCCCGATGTATTCCAGATAATTTTTCCTGACGCGGCAAATATACGCCTTTATCTCTGGCAAATACTTGTCTGCCAGCTCTTCCGGTTCTCCGTTTTCGTTTTCCTCCGCGTCCCGGATGCCGAATCTGTCCTCCAGCATTTCCTTTACACTGCCGGAATATGGCATGGACATATATTCCAGAAGCTCCTCCATTGACGTGATGGATGCCGCCATGGCCAGCTGCCTTGATATGCCCAGATAACAGCAGTTTCGCTGCTCCCCCATCAATCCGCACAGATAATCAAAATCTTCTTTCAGAAAGTATCCGTCCCGGGCCAGAAACACCAGCCTCTCCTTTTTCTCTCTGCGGCTCAACTCTGCCAGCCACAGCAGAAAGGTCAGAATAACCGGGCCAAATACACAATATCCCATTTGATAAGGACTCTCAATCCGTACTTCTCCCTCCGTGCCCTCCAGCACAAAAGGATTCTCAAATAATTCCTTCCACACACAGCCCATGACGGCCGACCCGTAATCGCTGCACACATGCCCGCCGGCTTCCCTCATGGAGGAAGCTTCCAGCAAATCCCACGGGGCGGGCACAAGATAACTTTTGATGCCGTATCCTGCGGGCTCCTCCACATCCGCTTTCCTATGGTCCCCTGCGTGCAGCGCCTGTCCCGCTTCCCCGGAGCCTTCCTTTCCGCGGCCGGCGCCTCCCCTGCAGTCCCCAGCATCAGAATGTCCCCGGTGCCCGTTTCCGCCGTGGGAAGCACATGGCTTTGCTTTCGTTTCCGAAAAATACCGCCACAGTGAGCCATCTTCCTTGGATTTATGTAATATATGGGAAAGAAGGATATGCCCTTCCTGCATGTTGATGCCATACTGCCCCAGAACTTCCCGGTAAAAGGACTCCGGCAGATACATATCGCTGATGATATATACCTCCTTCCCCTCTTCCAGCAATGATTTCACCAGGGAAATCATCTGCCTGCGGGGCGCCAGAAGCTTCTTTTCCAGCAGCAGTTCCTGTGTCCTCATCTCTTCCAGCAAAGGCCGGGGCATCCCGCCCAGTATTTCCATCTGCCGGTACAGTTCTTCCAGGGAATAATATTTCCCCAGCCTTTCTTTGGCCTGATTCCTGAGTTCCGTATAGGAAAATACCCCCTGCCATTTCTCCCGGAACTGTATTTCCAGCAGCCGGAACACGTCCCGGGGACTGCAGACCTTTCTCAGAAATAAAGTATCAAAGAAATCAAAGGATACCACACGGCCGGCTTCCATGCCCTTACGCATGGCATCATAGGACAATTCCCTGAAAGGATTCGCCTGCCTTGCCGTCTCCTTTCTCCGGGCCCGTTCCCCGTTTATGTAGAAAACAGGAATTCCCATGTCCTGAATGCGGCTGTAAATCACATCCCAGTAAGTCTCGGATGTATTGATAATGATCATATCCGCGTCTTTTTCAGCCTGGTCCCTGTCTACCACCGGCAAACCAAATATCCGCTTCCCCACATTGGCGGGATCCTTGTCCATTAATCCCACAAAGCGAAAGTCTTTTACCCCGTTCACCAGTGTGGCCGTGTACCTGCCGATTCCGTAAAGGATGATCCTGGCATTCCGGTACGCTTGAAACCGGTGAATAAACGCGTCAATCTCTATTTGGTATTTGTCACTCATGCGGCAGCCATCCTTATATAATAAGATATATATACCTTATCTCTTAAAAAACAAAAACTGTTACGTATGGCAACAGTCTTCTTCCGTATCTTCTGCTACCTCCCTGTAGTTTGTCTTCCGCATCCATGCATCCGCTTCTACTCATATATCGGTATGTTGTCCCCAATACTTAACTGCCTGGCCCAAGGAAAATGCACGCCCCATAAGACAGGACGCCCATCATCCGGGACACTCCCTGAAACCGGTTCCCCGGAATACAGAAATCCTAACACATTATGCCGCATTTTTCAACACAAAACTGGTTTTCCTCCTCGCCCCATACCCTTACGCAGCAATCTTACAAAATTCTACAAAAACTCCAAAATTTCTTGACAGACTATCCTTCCAATGCTACAATGAATCATGTAAAATACTTCTTTCAAAGAGTGTTTACTTGAGTTTTCAATTATCTGTCACAAAAAACAGCCATTGATTCCGGGATATGGCTGTTTTTTTGTACCTGAATCTATCTGTAAATTTAAAAATCAAATTTCCCTTCCTCTATAAACTGTACCACCCGGGCCGCCGCCCTTCCATCTTCTGACATCCGGGTCTCCTGAAACAGCCGCTCCAGCTGATTTTCATATTCCATCTGGTCAAAATCCCTGATCTGCCGCTCCAGTTCTTCGTCCTGCAGGGCAAGGGGAAAAGGAAGTTCCCGCAGATTCCACAAAAGCCTGCCCCTCTCATTCTGGTAAGTTTCATAATCATCCGCATATAAAAATACGGGAATACGCATCACTGCCGCATCAAAGGCCGCACTGGAATAATCCGTCATAAAGGCATCACATCCCGCCAGAATCCCGTACATGTCATCTGCCCTGCTGACATCCCGCAGAAAAGTATCCCCTTCTGCCCTTTTGTTGCCTGTTTTCCCCGCGGAAACCCTTTCTGCCTCCCGGTCCAGGTTCCTTGCCACCAGCTGCGGGTGCAGGCGCAAAAACACATACCATTTTCCTCCGAACCTGGCTTCCAGCGCCCCCGCCAGACGCCCGTAATCCGGAAATACCTGCCCCGCCTCAATGGTACGGTCGGTATGCTGGCTGCCTCCCCGGAAGGTGGGCGCGTACATCAGTATTTTTGCATCCGGGGCCAGTCCGTAACACGCCCTGACCCTGCGCCTGCTGCCCTCCCTGTCATTCACCAGAATATCGCACCTGGGCGATCCCGTCCGCAGCACTGCTCCCCGGTACATCATTCCGGTGGGCAGGGTATCGTCATACCATTTGGAATTTGACAATACATAGTCAATCATATCCGAGTCATGCCTGCTGACCAGGTACGCAATCCGGGAAAAAGACGCCCCCCGGTCCAGGCAGGTAGGCTTGAAACCCAGCTTTGCATGCCATGTCTGAATGTATGTCTGCCCCTTCCGCTTCCGGACTTCCAGCTGCTTGCGGCTGTTGTCAATCCAGAACCGTGCCGTAGTCAAATGGTATGCCCGGTTCCACAGTGTATTTTTTACCGCCCTGATTTTCTCCGGAAAAGCCTTGGACATATCATTTACAAGCCAGACCAGTTCATAATCCCGCCCTCCCCGGATCAGCTCCTCCGCAATATACTTGGGATTGCAGGTATAGCCCGTGGTTCCCTCAATACAGCAGAACACAATTTTCCTTTTTCTTATGGGAAAAAGCCTGCACAGATAAAAAGGGATACTCTGTATTCCCGCCTTCCACATTCTCTTTCTGATATAGCGCCGTTCCCGCTCCATCCCTTTGCTCCTATCCGTCCTGATCTACCCCGTACCGCCCCGTATGCCTTTCCACACAATTCCGGAATGCCGTTTTGCCGGAAATGGCGTTCTAAAAATGATACAGCTCCCTCTCCCCTGTTCGCCCCAAACGATGACGCACAGCTGCCGGAAAGCAATGACCAGACACACTCTAGTGTTTCTGCTGAAAAGATTCCAGTGTATACCGGAACGCGTCCTCCAGCCCGGTCTGCGGGTGCCACCCCAGTGCCATGATCCGGTCCACATTCATGATTCCCAGATGAAAAGGCAGGTACTGCAGTTTCTTTCCATTTGCCCCGTTCTCCTGTCCTCCATAACGCACTTTTACCCTTCCGCCGGTATCCAGCCCCGCAATCAGTTCCGCCAGATCCCGTATGGAAATCAGATTGTCCGGATTTGCAATATTATAATAATGCTCTTTTCCCTTCGTAAAGGCCAGCAGTACTGCCCCTATGGCATCCGCCACATATGTGTATGTCCTTGCGGCCAGCCCCTGCGTCTGCAGCACAATATCCTCCCCCTCTATCACATTCCGGATAAACTCCGAAAAAGCCCGTCCATCATCCAGGGAGATGCCGGGACCGAAGGTATGGCACAGACGCACTCCCACATAAGAAACGCCGTACTGCGCCTCATAGGATGCAAGCATTGTCTCGCAGAGTCTTTTGGCCTCCGGATAGCAGTCACGGGCACAGTCACACTTCATGACACCCATGTCATCTTCCCTGATGCCCCTTTCCTCCTTCCAGTCGCCGTAAATTTCCACCGTGGACACATATAATACCTTTTCCGTATTCTTTTCCCTTGCCAGTTCCAGCACATTCCTGGTTCCCTGCACATGACCCCACAGTGTGTCCACCGGCCGGTCCGTAAAATCCTGCGGACTTGCCAGCCCCGCTGTATGGAAAATGTAATCCACCTTCCCCTCCCATGCAATTGGCTCCGTAATATCCTGCACCAGCGCGTAAATATACGGGAGCTGCAGAGAACTGCCAAACACCTCCTGCAGCTTTTCCCTGCTCCGCGCCAGTGCAAGGATTGTAATATTCAGGTTCCAGTCAATATTCGCCTTGCTGACAGCCTCCACAATGTACATGCCAAGACGCCCTGTGGCCCCCGTCACCAGTACCGTACTGTCCCGGAAAACCTCCCACTCAATGGGATTGTTCCGTATAATCTCAATATCCCTCTGCGCTACCATACACAGCCCCTCCTGTTAATCTTCTGCCCCCGCGCGGTCTTATAACCCGAAAATATATTTATTCTCTTCCAGTTCCAGTATCGCTTTCAGAAAATACACATCTTCCGGGGTGGTAATCTTGATATTGGTGCCCTGCTCCTTTACCAGATGAACCTCTCCTCCCGCCTGTGCATACACCATGGCCGCATCCAGCAGCGGAATTCCTTTCTGGTTTGTCAGATCGGCCCTCTGGTATGCCTCCAGAATCTTTCCCAGCTGGAAAGACTGGGGAGCCGTCATGGAATACGTATCCGTTCTCTTCTTGAAATCTGACATTCCCGCTTCTTCCGTTCCCGTAATCACCACCGACTCCCGCACCGGGTGAACCGTAACCGCACAGCCGTACTCCGCCGCAACCCTGATATTTTCATGAATGGTGGCCAGATCCACCAGCGGCCGCACACCGTCGTGAATCACCACAATATCCTCCGGCTTTCCGCCGGTTTCCACAATGGCGGAAAGTCCCCTCTGCAGACTGGCCTGCCGGTCACTGCCGCCTACAATGACTTTTACGACCTTTCTGATCCGGTGAAGAGAGAGCAGATTCTGCATGTACTCGATATAGCTGCCATGACACACCACGATGACCTTGTCAATCTCTTCATTCTCCTCAAATTTTTCCAGTGTGTAAATTACAATGGGCTTTCCCATAAGCTTCAGAAACTGCTTCGGCAAGCCGCTGTTCCTCATCCGCTGCCCCACGCCGGCAGCCAAAATAACCGCAATATTCACATCCTGCTCCTATGCTTCCGTTTTATTCCCGCAGCCAGTGTACCGGATCCGCGCAGCCGCTTTTGTGTCATGTGCGCCCGGCCAGGGACCGCAGGTGTCAGCTCCCCGCCCTGCCGGACAGAGAACCCCACATCTTATATAATAAGATATATATACTTTTAGATAAGCCGCTTTTTAATCCAAAAGCACATTTTTGTGTCCCTTTCCTGAAAACCCGGGCGGACCGGGGGCCGGAGCCCCCGGCTCACCACAGTCCTTCCAGAAATCTCTCATAATGCCTGCGGATTTTATCCCTGTCTTCACCGCCATGCCGCGCAAAAAAATCTATCATGGCCGGAATGGAATATCCTTCGTTGACATTGCCGCCGAATTCTCCCCTGTACTGTGCCTCTTTCCAGATGGCTTCGTCCTGCTCCCTCACTGCCTCCGCGGGAAGTCTGCAGGGAATTTTTGCCAGCGGCTGAAGCTGGTCATTCAGCACCAAAAAGGAACCATCATAATATTCATACGCCAGAATCCTGCCGCTCTCCAGCTTTTTCACAAATTCATAGCCGGTCTTTCTCTGGCGCTGGTACTCTGACTGGAAAGCGCCCTCCCCGCAGGGTATCAGCCCCTTTCTCTCCACAATTTTATCCCTTTCCCGCAAGGGCGCCGTACCCTTGGATACCGTTACCTCCCCCCGGGACTCCAGGGATTTGGGAATCAGCAGCACATGGTCCGTAACCTGCTGGGGAAATGCGGCCACGAAGTCCCCCGCATCCAGCCCCATGGCATAGGGAGCGTTTTTCGAATCCGCATTCACGGTGTAATACAGTACACAGCCCTCCCCGGTGACACGGTTCCAGCGCAGAATCTCATTTCCGCAGTAGGGAAGCAGCCATACACTGTCCTTGTCCTTTACCATGTCAAGGAATCTCCTTCCGGGCAGATTCATTGACCGGACCTGCCAGCTGTCACTGTCCATGTCAAATTCCATCCAGGCATCCCGTTTGGCGGATGCCATATACAGCATATTTCCCTCCTGTTTTACCGCCCACACAAAATACGGCTCTTTCCGGTTCTCCGACGCCACATCCCGGTCCAGTTCCTCTATCCAGCCGTCCAGAACCTCCAGTTCTTCCGTCTCCGTGTCATATTTCACAATGCCCGGATAAAACCTGGGAATCATATACAAATACTTTCCATGGGAAAAAGTGGCTGTCATGCACATATTATCCGCACCGGGCAGATATTGCTGGCTGAATATACGTGTCTCCATATCGTATTTCCAGATTCCTTCCGAACTGTACGGAATCAGGTACAGGCAGTTTCCGATTTTCCTGATATTGATGTAGTTCAGTCCTCCGGACACATCATCCGGAACCTGCGCAATGACTTCCACCTCTGCTCCCCTGGACACTCCCGGAACATGCTTCTTTGCTTTCTTCTTCCCGGGCAGCTCCCCGCCGCCCTGAATCATTTCTTCCGGAATTCTCATCCGGCAGATCAGGCGGGTTCTGTCCGGAACAAACAAAATCTCTATCCCCTGCTCATCCTCCCGGACCTCCGCGTCCCACAGAATGGGCACACACCTGGCGTCCATGGAAGGAACCGGCCTCTGAATATTATCCAGACCCAGGACATACTTCCCCTGGATATTGAACAATGTGGAATGATAATGTGCTCCCATGTATCCGTCGGCTTCCACTGCCGTCCGGTACACATCCGGCGACTGATCATAGATACCGATATTGTACTTTTTAAAATAGGCAACCAGCTTCTTATATCCTTCCGTCACGGATGGATGCAGCCACGGGAACCTGGCTGGAATATCCTCATCCGGCCGGAATATCAGTCTGATATCCTTGTTTTTCCTGGCATATTCAAATATATCCCACATTTTCTGGATCTGCCGTTCCGCGCCATAGTACAGATTATTAAAGGAAACACAGTACAGCAGCGTTTTCCTGGCATCTTCCTCCCGGCTCCCGCTTTGCCGTTTTTCCTCCGCAATCTGTGCCGCAATCCTGTCAAGATACTCCGGAATGCCGGAAGGCACTGCCTCCACCTTCCCATCATATTTCTGCTCCAGGGAATATTTTGCCCGCTTCAGGGGCAGGTACACCGCATCCACATTTTCATACACGGGAAGCTCGTTGAACTCCATCGGAACCCCGCCAAAGCAGAGTACATGCGGCACATAGATCAGCTTTTTGGTAAATGTCTTCAGATTTACGGAATAGAACAGCACATCCACCGTGTCCATCACATTGGCATTGTCATAAGGATTGTGGATATAAATTTTGTCAAATCCCTGGTTCATGGGAAACTGCTCCCAGTTCCCGATAAATACCGCGCCTTCAGGTACCAGCGGCGCCAGCTGTTCCGGCTTGTAATGCTTCTTGGCCGTATTCATCTCAAGAGTCCCCGGATCCCTCTCATACCGCGGAACCGGCATCACATAGCAGGTAGTTCCTTTCTCCCTGCATTCCTGTCTGCAGAGACTGTCCAGACATCCCCACCACTCTGTCTTATATACAATAAAAAGTACCTTTTTCTGCTCTGTCATTTTCCGGCTCCCGTCCCTCTCCTGTCAGCATTTCTCCTCTTCATCCTGTTTTCCATACGGCTTTCTCCTTCCGGTGTTCCCGCAGACGGCAGGGTCGCCCGGCCGTCTTCCATGGAATATGGGGCGCACCCTGCGGGATGCCCGGTCTCTGCGTGTCTGACAGACAGATCCCGGCTGCTTCCCGGCGCTTTCCCTCTCAGGCCCGGCGCTTCCCGATACTTTCCTTCACTGCCTGCATGACCTTCCTGCCGCAGCTTCCGTCCAGGCTGGCCAGCCACACCGGATACGCTCCCTGGTATCCCACCAGTTCGCTGTCCTGCGCAGACACCAGAAAGTTAAAATAATCCTCCGTGGTGTTTGTATCGTTCTCATTCCACTCGTGGTTTAAATTTCCTCTCTTAAACCGCTCCGCCTGAATGTAAGCCCTGCATTCCCTTCCCACGTCCAGGAAAAAGGCCCCCTCCTGCACCACCGGTCCGTCCCGGAAAAAAAGTCCTTCCTGAAGATACACATCGCCTTCCCCGGAAGATGCCTCTTTCCGGGAGTCTTCCCCCGGCCCTTTCCATCCTGCCTCTTCCGGCTCATATACCTTCCGCATTTTTCCGGTCTTCAGATCATAAATAAAAGTTCCCCTGGCATTATCAGGATAGACCCACAGACAGTTCTCCCTGATCTCCATCTTTTTATAGGCCCTGCCCCTGACCGTCTCCCTGCCCGGAATGCGCACCAGTGGCGTCACCTTGTCCGTGTCCCTGTTCTTTTCCACAATCCAGCCGGTTCTGTCCAGTACATAATATTCTTTCTCCCCGGTCTGGCAGAATGCGCTCACATAGTACCTGGTATCGCCCGGATTCTTCTTCCTCTCGGGAATCATCAGATTGGTGTAGAATCTGGGCTTTCCGGCAATGCCGAACATATGTATCATGGAAGACGCCGTCTCTCCCAGATAGGCATCACAGAGCGCCACCGTGACTCCCACATCCGGATTTTTGTCCAGCACACCGATTTTATCCTGGGAAAATTTTCTCTCCAGTTCCCCCAGCCTTGCGGCATATGCCTCCCCCAGGGACTGGGCCGAAGCATACAGCAGGGGATGGGGCCTCCACACCAGAGTAATTCCCTGGCTGCGCTTTGCCACATCAAACAAGTATTCTATCTTGTCCAGAAACCGGTCCTTCTCCTTCATCAGAAGAGAGATACTGGTGTTCAGCATCACCGCCCTGTCACTGCCGAAATCCTGGCCGTTTTTCAGCTGGGATTTCCAGCTTTCCGGAATCTCGGGCCTGGCATTCTCCAGCTTCAGGATCCGGTCTGCCACAGGGCTTCCGAAAGGCAGAAATTTCTCCCGCGGCAGTTCTGCAGAGTAGGATGCAATCATATTTTCGCACTGTGTAACGATAAAATCCATATTATCATACGGTGGAATGTATCTGTGTGTCACATACACCGCTTCCCCGGTAACATAATAAGGAATATAAATCAGTCTGTCCGTACATTTTTTTAATTCCCCGGAATAAAACTGCGGAGGCACGCTGGTAACTTTATTATAATCGTCAAAAGGATTGTGGATGAAAATTGCCCCGGGATGTATCTCCTCCAGGGGAAAATTCTGATAATCCGTCACCCTTACATAGGCAGGAAACTGGTCCCCCTCATAGTGTGTGGCGGTAATCTTCCCCTCCTGGGTATCATAATAGGGAATGGGCACCACAAAAGGCGCACAGTCCGGGTCCTCCCGGGCCGCCTCCCACACACTCTCCATGCAGTCCCACATGGAAGCCTTGTACGGCATGAACACTACGGGAATCTGCTCCGAAAGACGCGTCACATTCCGCTGCACCTCCTCCAGAAGTCCCCAGCCCTCCGCCACCAGCAAAAGCCGTTCCTGCGCTCCTTCCTCCTGGGTCACTCTCCAGAGCAGTTCACAGTATTTCTCCAGAATGCTTATGGTCTCCTGCGTCACGTCCCCGTCGGCATTTCCGTTTTCCGCAGCCTCCTCCAGCTGATTTCCCACAGCCACCGCCGCTTCCTGGGCGTCTGCCAGCACATTCATCAGTCCTGCGTCATCATGCTGCCCGATGACCATCTGCACGGTCTCCCTTGCTTCCATCAAGGTATCCAGCAATTCCATGATCTGTTTCTTCACATATTTAATCATCTTGTTCCCCCAGATATTCCTCCGGCACATTGGTGATGAAATCCGTAACCCCGTTTTTCTTCATCTTTCCCAGGTCAAAGACCACATACTGCCGTACCTGCCCATACAGAGGTTCCCTGCCGTTCCAGGCCCTTACCCTGGCGCCCTCCGGCAGCTTCAGCCCTGCCGCGCTGTCCTCCAGCATGCTGTCCACGCCCGGATGCAGGTCGTCTGCCCCGGTCTGTGCAAAAAGTCTCAGGCAGTCCCCGATTCCCGGCTGTAAAATTCCCGTGCGCACACCTTGGTCCAGCATTTTCAGCTTCTTCACGGACTCTCCGTTAAAAGAAGAATACACCACATTTTCTTCCATGCCGTATTCCTTTACCAGGGCCAGAATTTTTTCTTCCATTCCCTCGTATGCCACAATACTGTTTTTCAGTTCTATATTGATCTGCACACCGTATTTTCTGGCATAGGGCCTGACCAGCTCCAGCACCTCCGCCATGGCGGGAATCCGCGGCATGGCCCGGGTTGGGCTCTCTTCCTTATTTTGCAGCCGCACCCAGTCTTTAAACCGCATGGCCTTTAATTCCTCCAGGGTGTAATCCCGCACATTGCCCGAAGCGTCCATGAGCCGGTTCACCGTCTCATCATGGAATACCACCAGCTGTCCGTCCCGGGTCAGCTGGATATCCAGCTCAATCCCGGCAAGTCCCGGCACTTCGCATGCGGCGCCGAACGCTTCCAGGGTATTTTCCGGAAACCGGTAACTGCATCCCCTGTGGGCCCATATCTTCACTCCCGAAGCCCGGTTCTTCTCTTTCATCCTGGCACGCTGCAGATGCCGCTCCTCCATAAAACGCTCCACCACCTCTGCCATGGCAATGGATTCTTCTTCCGTGAGACGGAAGTTGTGCGTACCCCTTCCGTTGATTCTGGATGCAAATTCACTGATCTCATACCGCAGGCCATCTCCCAGGAATTTGGGCGAATAAGTCTCGATCTGGGTGGGATCCTCATAGCGCACCTGGAATTTTCTGGTGAGCCACCAGGGGGATTCCGCCAGAATATAGCCCTTGGTACCTGAAATCAGAAGCTGTCCTTCCGATTTCACTCCAAGTCCTGTCTTGGAGGTTGCCATACCTCCCGGATAGTCAAAATATATCTTTGTATACAGATCCACCCCGTTTTCTGCCAGGATGCTGCTCACTTTCACGTTCTCATACTGCGCTCCCAGAAGCTTGATGATGGGAAGCATGGTATAACTGCCAAATTCCAGGAAAGCGCCGCCGTACCGGGTATCCATCATCTCACGCATATAAGGCGGGGTCAGGCGGGAAAAGCAGGCCTCCACATCCTTTATCTCCCCGATCTTCCCGCTTTTGGCAATGTTGATCATCTGCGCAAAACCGGGACAGTATGCTGTCTTGATGCCCTCCATCAGCACCAGGTTCTTCTTTTTGGCCAGGTCGAACAGCTCTTTCGTCAGTTCCACCGTAAACGCCATGGGTTTCTCACACAGCACATGCTTTCCCGCCGCCAGCGCCCTTCTGGTGTAATCATAATGGGTCTCATGGGGAGTGGCGATATAAATGGCGTCCACGGATTCCAGAAACTCCTCAAAAGAATCACTGTACGCGTCCAGAAAATGTTCCGTCCCGAATTTCCCTGCCGCTTCCTTGTGCGGATTATACACACTCTGCACATTCAGGCCGCTGACAAATTTTGCCTCTGCCACAAACCGGGGCGCAATCCGTCCGCTTC
Organism: uncultured Acetatifactor sp.; assembly: GCA_910577185.1. GTDB lineage: Bacteria > Bacillota > Clostridia > Lachnospirales > Lachnospiraceae > Acetatifactor. The sequence continues at coordinate 42,901 of CAJTLR010000013.1, read as the reverse complement.
CCACCACGCCCATGCGGATAATGGGAAATTTTCCCTTCCGGAGCATGGTGGAGGAAATGTCCGGCGTCCGCTCCAGATAAACCACCTGGCAGTAGGCCTTCAGATAGTCAAACACGCCCACCCAGTCAGACCCCACCGTAAAAATGTCCACGCCGTACTTCTGGGCATCCTCTATCTTCTGCCCCTCGTGGTCTTCGATGATGATCTGGTCCACCAGCCCGGTTTCCCGCACATTCTCGATTCTCTCAAGCAGGGAATCCACGATATTAAGTTTCCCTCTCTGTTCGTCATAATACTCCGTGGTGACACCCACAATCAGGTAATCTCCCAGGGCCTTGGCACGTTTCAATATATTGTAATGGCCTTCATGGAACAAATCGAAAGTCCCATACGTAATCACTTTCTTCATGGGTATTTCTATTCTCCTGTCCTTATATGCATTATTTGAAATATGACGGTTCTCCCCTGCTCCGAAACGGACAAAATCCAGGGTTTCGTTTTTTACGGATACCACCAGCACATCCCACAGTTCCTGGGAGACACTGTCTCTCTCCCGCTCCCAGGTGACAGATCCCGAAGGCTTTTTGTCCTCAAAATATTCGCATTTGCCGCACCCCACGGATATGATGGGAAACCCTTCTTCGTAATCCGTCTGGTCGGCATGATTATGCCCGTGAATAAAACCCAGCAGATTCCCTTCCCCTCCTGTCAGTTCCCGGGTACGGATCTGGTACCGTTTCAAAATCCGCAGCAGTCTCCGGCTGCCCCGGATTTCTTTGCTCCAGTAGTGCAGCCGGGGTGTGGGCGGCACATGGGAGTATACCAGTACATGCCAGTCCGGCGGTGTCTGTTCCAGCCGTCCTTCCAGCCAGTCCAGTTCCTGGTCGGAAAAACCATACCGCACATTTTCCCCGGGGTCAAAGGAGTCCAGAAAAAACATGCGCAGCCGCCGGGATTCCAGATCCTGCTCGTAATAGTTCCTCTCACGCCCCGGAAGATAGAGCTCCCGCATCTGCTCCCCGGAAAACCGGTCCGGATTTCCCCTGAAATAATTGGAATCATGGTTTCCCAATACATAGTAAAAAGGCATTTCCAGCGCAGCGATATCTTCCTGCATGGCCCCCACATAGTCCCGGGTAACCTCCCCGGGAACCATCCCATCCGTGGCATCTCCCAGGTGTATGAATCCGTCCAGCTCCACACCCTCCGCCCGCAGCTCTTCCGTCACCCGGCGCAGGTTGGAAGCCGTGTCCTCCCAGGTGCCATTGACGGTATAATGATTGTCTGTCATCACCAGAAAGTTTAACGTCTCGTCTGTCTGCTGGGCCTGCACGGTCCGGACGGTTTCTTCCAGCTCTTCCCTGAACAGCCGGCCCCGGCGGGCTTCCTTCCACTGAATATACTGTTCACGCCGCAGCGGCGCACCCTTTTCCCACTGCAGGATCCGGGACAGCTGCATGCTTTTTTCCGGCGCCCTGTGCCGGGCGGTTCCTGCGGCCGTCCCTTTTTCTGCCGGCGTCCCTGCCTTCCCTGTTGCGGGCGCTTCCGTCTCCGGCTGCCGCCGTATCACCACCCGGAAATACAGGTTATGCTGAAACACATAGGTTCCCCGGGAAAATTCTTTCCGGGAAAGGGCCCCGTTATAAGTGGTCCAGTTCTCTTCCGGCTCATAATCATAGGTATAGAGATATCTGGAATCCGTCTTTTTCTCATATACCGCCACCGCGTATTCGTATTCCTGGTCCAGAAGCCGCAGCATGTCTCCCGGAAAAGCCTGGTAGAAATGCAGGGTGCAGGCACTGCCCTCCCCGGTTACGGCAGCTCCGCTCTCCCAGTCGATTCCATATCCCTCCATCACTTTCCATTCCGGCCATGTGCTCCGCATTCCTGTCTCCTTTTCCGGCCTGCCGCGCCCTGCGGTGTTCCCCGCTCAGGGCTTGGCAATAATTCACCCTTATTTTTCTGTCCCTTAATTTTGCAGCCTCTCTATCAGCTGTTGTAATTCCGCGTCATTGGGTGTCAGTGCCAGAAGCTGGTTTGCCACGCCAAGGGCCGCCTGGTTCTGCCCGATCCCCATCAGCTGATGAATCTTATTCTTAATCTGCACGGAAAGAGTCTGCAGCTCCTCCGCCACCTTCCGGGATTCCACTTTCTGACGCTCCAGCTGCCTCTGCAGCCATTTCAGATACTGTTTCATGATTTCGGTCAGCCCCGGCAGAAGCCTGCGGATCACCTTAACTGTCTGTACCGCCGCGTCGTATTTTTCCTCTTCCGTCTCTTTCAGCAAATCCAGCACAAAATAGGAGCCCTGATAATCTTCCGGAAGCACATCGGGCATCTGGCTGATAATATCCGGCAAAAATATTTTTTCGCACAATTCCACATGGCAGGACGCATACTCCCGCAGTCCTTCCATCATGCGGCGGATGCCCATGGCCTCCGCGTCCTCAGGCATTCCGGTACCTTCCGATGCCTCCAGCGCCGTAGCCTCCAGATTTGCCTCCGTGAGGCCGTAAAAAGCCCTCCACACCAGCATGCGCATGCTGTCCGGCGCCAGGGCCGCCTTAAACTGCCCGTTCCACCATACGGCATCTTCCTTTGTAAAACTCTGGAAATAGCCCACAATCCCCCTCTGCCACAGATAAAAGGGAATTGCCTCCAAAATCTTTCCTCTTTTCCCGCCCAGGCACTCCAGCGCCTCAAGCATATGGTATTTACGGATCAGGGGCATGCCCTTTTGCATATCCTCCCACACGCCGGCAACCAGTTCCTCGGCCTCCTCCAGACTGCAGGTCTGTCCCCTGCCGGGAAGAAATGCACTGACCACAATTTTTGCCAGACGGAAAAACCATTCCCCGGACGCTACCTTTGCGTAGCAGGACATGGCCTTTACCTGCTCCTCGAAACTGCCTTTCCGGTCACAGCATTCCGACATGGCCTGTATCACGAAATCCCGAAGTTCTTCCCTGGCCAGCAGCATGTCGCACATTCTGACATAATAGTCCAGTTCCTCCGGCGCTGCCTCCGGCATTCTCTCCAGAATCGACCGGATCATCTCATTGCTGATAAAGATCATCTTACTCTGGCTGTTTATGCTCTGAAACCACTCCCAGGCAAGCTCTCCCCTGCCGAAATGTACTGCCGCACGAATTCCATCCCCCAGAACAATGCTGCGCTTTCGCTGATCAAAGCAGCTGTTGGTGATGGTAGTCTCAAATCCCATATATTTCTCTATGTCTTTTTGGTAATCCACGCAGGTATCCCAGTATTGTTCCACATATTTCAGGCAGTTTTCATAGTCTCCCCTATAAAGATACACATTTGCCATATTTCCCGCAATCAATGCCTTAACCACCGGGTCCGTCCTCCGGCTGGCAAGATGCTGCCGTCCCCTCTCAACCACATCATCATATCTTTTCAGTTTTATATAGCAGTTGATTTCATTGCCATACAAGGAAGAAAGACAGAACTCATCCTCCACCGGCCCCTTCGCCGCCACGGAGATGCCATCCAGGGACATTTCCAGGGATTTCTCATATTCGTCTATCACATTGTATTCCTGGGCCAGCTGGAGGGTATGCTTCATATTGCGGGGATGCTCCTCATGTTCCTCCAGAAGCAGTGTGATATTCCGCATGGAATGTGCCTTCCGCTCTTCTTCCGTATTATAGGCATAACCATAGTGGTGCACAAAGACATCAAACATCTTTGTCTTGCCGGGCACCTTATTAAAGCATTCATGGATTTTATAGATAAATTTCACATCCGGATCAAGGCGGATCATGCGCGCCACCATCAGGTCGCTGGGTATCAGCCCCGCCTGGTCCATATAGCTGCGCTGCGTATAAACTCCCAGACCATATTTTCTGTATTCGCCGGAATTGAAAAAGGTAATGATCTCCGTCACATCATCAAACCATTCGTCATCATCCAGGAACATAAACCATTTTCCCTTTGCCTGCCTCAGACCGGCATTCCGCGCCTTGGAAAAATCCCTGCACCATTCAAAATCCACAATTTTGTCCGCATATGTCTCAATGATGCCGCGCACCTCTTCCCCGCATCCTGTATCTACCAGAATCAGTTCCGAGGGAACCTGATCCAGGATGGGTTTCACAGATTCCAGACATTTCTTCACGGTGTCCGGACGGTTGGAAATCAAAATCGATATGGATACCAGCAACTGTTTACTCATCGCAATATTTTCCTCTCTTTATTCACTCACAACTATATATTAATATCGTTGATTTCTTATGTTATCATAACCTGTCCGCCCCTGTTTTGTAAACATCTGCCGAGAGTATTTACGGCTCCGGCATGTGCCGCAGACTCCGAAAAGCAAAGCCTTTCCGCTATATTTCCCGCATTGTGGGATTCACATGATATATTTTACGGGTGTTCAGCAGAGCCGCCAGATAGCAGAATGCACTGTTGGACAGGATCATCCCCTTGCAGTGGCTCATCAGCTGCATATCCCTGTAATTTTTTCCGCGGACATTTCCCTCCACATATGTAACCTTGTCAAAACGCCCGAATCCCATTTCCTGCTGATGCTCCCTGCACCAGGGAATATCGTCCGAAAATACAAATAAATTCCAGATACCGGGAACCGTACTGGCAAATTTTTCGCAGAGGATGCGGCAGGTTCTGCTGTCCATGGCTGCACCCAGGTTTACATAGTCCCCCCTCCGGATGTGAATGGATACAGAATTTGTATTCAGAATTTCATCCAGGTATCTGCGGTTTATGTCATCCGTTATCTCCGGAAACCGGAAGATTTTCAGAAAAGTATCCTGATATGCCGCAAACCACTTTTTATTGATCCAATAGCCGTGATAGTACACGTCTTCCCCCATATCCAGAATTTCCGGGGAATACTCATTACAAGGTACATTTACCACCTTTCCTTCATAAGGATTAAAATTCTTATACCCATCCCCCACTTCCGATACCATAAACATCTCGATACCATTGGCATTAAAAATCTGTGGCACACTTTTCCCCGCCCTGCGTTCCTGCAGAATAAAATCCCACACATCCTGGTCAAAACACTCGCTGAGCATATGGGGTGTAATTCCGAATACCTTCCTCAGTTCATAACCATTGTGCACCGTATTCAGGGCAAAGTATGTGTCATCCATATACATGGCATCTCCCGGATGAGATAATTCGTAATATTTCGCAAAGATATATTGAAACGCCTGATTCGCAAGACCGCCATTGAGAAACTGTATTTTCATATTCCTGCTTTCCTTCCTGTCCATCCCATGGACTGCCCAAACCCAGTATTGTTTGAAGGACATAATGCTATTATATCTGATTTTTCCTATCCTTACAACTACAAAAAACAGCACAGCGAAAGCTGTGCTGTTTTTTATTCACAACAACAGAAGACTCGCAAAGCGTGAATTCTATTGTCTTACCCTCACGGGATTGGTTCATACTCCGTCTAAATCAGCTATTAGCCTAACAGAGACAGTACGCCCTGGTTGGTCTGGTTGGACTGTGCAAGCATTGCCTGACCAGCCTGAGCCAGAATCTGGTTGTTGGAGTAGGTAACCATCTGCGTAGCCATATCCGTATCACGAACAGCGGACTCAGCAGCTGTGGTATTCTCAACAATGTTATCCAGGTTGGAGATGGTGTGCTCCAGTCTGTTCTGTACAGCACCGAGAGAAGCTCTCTGTGCAGATACTTTCTGAAGGGCATCAGCGATAACGTCAACAGCAGCTGTAGCCTGAACATCATCACTTCCGTCGATCTGCAGACCGTTGATACCAAGTCCTCTTGCACTCATCTGAGCGATGTTTACATTGATCTTGTTGTCACTGGAGGAGTCAGCACCTACATGCAGGCTGAAATCAATAGCATCATTCAGGTCTGCAAATGCTTCCAGTTTCAATACGATGGTACCTGCATTCTTGTCATAGAAGGAAGATACGCTCTTCAGATCATCAGCATTGTCATGTCTTACGGCTGCGGTCAAAGCGTCCATGCTGGTGAATGCCTTGATAGTTGTAATGGTGGATGCCAGCACCTCTGCTGCTGCAGTAGCTGTCTCACCAGCCTTCATGCCGTTAGCCAGTGTAGTAACCGTACCTACTCCGTTTGCACCTGCAGCGCTGATAGCGGCAGCGGCAGCGGTTACGCTCATCTTCGTAATGGAAGAAGCGGTAGAAATCTGGTTGTTGCTGGAGTTCACACCCATGGTGCTCTCAACCAGTACATATGTGATACTGCCGATATTAAACTCTTTTGTCTTAATAACAGTATCGCCAGCCATTCTGTAGGTAGCGGTTCCGTTAGATGTAGACTTCATCTGGATGCTGCCTGTACCGGTTTCTGCATTGATCTTGCCAGCCAGCGCACCGTTCTGCAGTGCGGTATTATATGACAGCTTACCAGCGGTACCACCGTTAGCACCCTTCAACAGATAAGTCTCGTTGAACTTGGTTGTGGTGGATACACGGTCGATTTCTGTTACCAGCTGATCGATCTCGCTCTGGATAGCGGTTCTGTCGCTCTCGGACATTGTGCCGTTAGCGGCCTTGATTGCCAGCTCGTTCATTCTCTGAAGCATGTCATGCACTTCTGTCAATGCACCTTCAGCAGTCTGTACTGCGCTGATACCGTCCTGAGCATTGGAAGAAGCCTGGGTCAGACCTCTGATCTGCTTTCTCATCTTCTCGGAAATAGCAAGACCTGCTGCATCATCTGCTGCACGGTTAATCTTATAACCGGATGACAGTTTCTCAGTTGCCTTAGCCTGAGCATTAGTGGTGATACCCAACATTCTGTTGGAGTTCATAGCTGTTAGATTGTGTTGTACTACCATGATAATTCCTCCTTGAATTGAATTGTGGTGCCGCTTCCCTGCGGCTGTTTGTGTCTGTCTTCCGTCCGATTCGCACGTTCGGCTTCCGTCAGACCATTGTGGGCATCCTCCTGCAATCGTGCGTACTGCTTCAGAATCCCTCAGGTAAGCGAATGGAGCAGCAAGCTGCTCTTTGCTTTACTTGATAAATATATCGGAGTGATTTTAAATTACTTTAGTATTTTTTGAAACTTTTTAAAGACTTTTTCCGGATGCACCCGTGTGCAATCGAGTAGGGGAACGCTCTTCTACACTACTCGCCGCGCCGGGTGCATGTTGCGTTAGCAACAAGATTCCATATGCACCCGTGCGCATAAAAAAAACGTCAGGGTTATGGTTTTCACCCATAACCCTGACGGATTTTTTATTCTGTCCTGATTGTTTACTGAAGCAGTGACATAACACCGGAAGTCGCCTGGTTCGCCTGGGCAAGCATTGCCTGACCAGCCTGAGCCAGAATCTGGTTGTTGGAGTACTCAACCATCTGCGTAGCCATGTCTGTGTCACGGATAGCAGCTTCTGCACTGGTGGTATTTTCCACAATATTATCCAGGTTTGCAATGGTGTGCTCCAGTCTGTTCTGGATAGCACCCAGGGAGGAACGCTGTGCGGAAACTCTCTGAAGCGCATCTGCCACAGTGTCGATTGCCGCGGTAGCAGATTCATGGGTATCCCCGCTGACCTTCAGTCCGTTCAGTCCCAGCCCTCTTGCGCTGAGCATTGATATGTTCATATAGATCTTATTGTCATTAGCCGAATCTGCGCCAACATGCAGGCTTACGTCAATCCCATCGTTAATGTCGGGGAAGGTCTCCACTCTCAGCTTCAGATCCTTGTTCTCATCCACATATGTGGTCACGGTCCTGATGTCCTCGCCGTAGTCAGCCTTCATGGTAGCCATCAGTTCATCCATACTGGAGAATGCCTTAATATTACTGGGATTCGCCAATACCTGGGACACGGTTCCGTTAATCTGGTTGATGACTTCCCTGACACTCATCTTGTCAGCTCCTGCGGGAGCGTTTGGACTCAGGCTCGTGCTCTCCACCAGAACATATATGGTAGCATTGGGATCACCGATAGGTCCCACGTATTTTGCCTTATATTCCGTGTTCGAGCTGGCAGGAAGTCCATCCGACACAGGATTGGGATCCGGCGTATTGACATCAAGCTTGATGGTACCGGTATTCGCATTTATGCCATCGGGTGCAGCCGCTGCAAACGCATCTGTCAGTGCATTGGATGCGTCATTGTAGGTCAGCTTTCCGGCTGTTCCCCCATTGCTTCCCCTCAGCAGGTATGTCTCGTTGAATTTAGTGGTGGTAGACACACGGTCAATCTCCGTCACCAGCTGGTCAACTTCTCTTTGAACCGCATCTCTGTCAGTCTCTGAAAGGGTTCCGTTTGCTGCCTTTACAGTCAGCTCTGTCAGTCTCTGGATCATATCGTGCACTTCATTCAGCGCACCGTCTGCAGTCTGTACCGCACTGATACCATCCTGCGCATTCAGGGAAGCCTGGGTCAGACCCCTGATCTGCTTTCTCATTTTTTCACTGATCGCCAGGCCTGCCGCATCATCTGCCGCACGGTTAATCTTATAACCGGAAGACAGCTTCTCGGTTGCTTTTGCCTGCGAAGATGTTGTAATACCCAGCATTCTGTTAGAATTCATTGCTGTAAGGTTATGCTTTACTATCATTCCCATATCTGTATTCCTCCTTGAATCATACCGCTTTCTGCACGGCTAACCGCATCTTGCGTTTATGTATTGTTGATTCTTATCGAATGCCTGTGTCAAGGCATACCTTCCGTCAACTCACTTGTGTTATATATCGGACTGTATCTTCCAAAAATTTATACTGATTTTATAATTTATCCGGATTTTCCTGTTTATTATTTTAAACACAAAAACTGCCGTTCTCTCTGGCGATTCCCGCAAAGAAAAAACGACAGCTTTTTCCGTTCTGATATTCCCGTCTCATGCGGTATGTCCGCAATACCGTACACCTGGTTCGCATACATCCGGACTTATTTCTTATCATCCATGAACAGCGGCATCACTACGGAAGACCCGCTCATGTTCTTATAATAGTTTATGGCAGCTTTGGAGGATTTGCGTCCTACCCTGATACCTTCCCGCTCTTTTCGGAAATAATCCTCAATCAGCTTCTTATTGCGTGCCTCCTGGGCCTGAATGGCCACACTGGTATCTGTCACCTTTGTAACCAGTTCCTGCAGCGTCCTGATCTGTGCCGTATACTGTTCCCGGTTTTCCTTCAGTTCCTGGGCCACTTTTGCATACAGCTTCTCAAATCCGCTGTCCAGGGCATTCAGTCGGTCAATCAGCGCTCCCTTTTCGTCCACATACTCATCGAACTTATCGCTCTCCACATTCCCGGACTGAAAAATCTCCTGCTGACGAAGATTATATTTCTGGATCTCATCCATAACCTGCAGCTTTCGCTTCAGGCTCTCCTCCAAAAGGGTCAGATAATTCTCTGTCATACCCCTTGTTCCCTGCCCTTCTTCATGACTTCCTTCCAGGTATCACGCATGGTATGCAGATGCCCGTTCACCTCTTCCAGAATTTCCTTGTCCTTCCGCACATTGGCCTCAATGAGTCTCTGGCTCAAGTAGGAATAAACCCTTTCAAAATCTTCCGCCACCGGATATTTCATATCCAGTGTCTGCCGGAAATAATCAATGATATGCTCTGTTTTCTGAATATTGATATGTGCTTTTTCAATGTCCTTATGTTCCACCGCTACGATAGCAATATTGCAGAATTTGATCGCTCCTTCATAGAGCATCAGTGTAAGCTCTGCAGGGGAAGCCGTCAATATTTTACTGTTGTTATACTGCCCATACGCTCTGGGAAACGCCATAAATACATCCTACCTTTCATCACCTGTGCCTTGGCCGGGCGCTGGTCTGCCGTAACATGCCCCGCACTGCGGTGCCATGTTACGGCCGGTACACAACCTATATTCATCGCTCTGTAGCAGGAACCGCTGCCGCAGTTCCGGCTATTTTCTTTTATGAAACCTGTTATCAGCCGCCCAGCAAGGACGTTACCGCACTGGCATTGTTCTGCATCTTTGCCATTGCTGTTTCCATTGCCGCAAATTTAGCATACCACTTATCTTCGTAATCTGCAAGCTTCTTTTCCAATTCTTTGATTTTTACCGTATAATCGTCATACTCTTTCTGCATTCTCGTATCTTCATAAGCCGTATATGCAGAACTGTATTCCGTATGCTTCATCTTCTCGGTCATCTCGCCGTACAAGTTCTTCGCCAGTCCGGTAAAAAATGCCACCACGGTATCCGGATCGTTTGCGATCATGGACTTCAGCATATCGGCATTTCCGGAAGTAGCGGAATCGTCCGGGTCTCCGTCGATATGATATGAGTTTTTCTCATTCTCGGGAGCGGAGAAATAGCTCAGAGTGTTGATGCCGAAATTGGAAAGATACATTTTCTTCCCGTTTACTTCCACACCTTCCATCATGATTTTCTTCATGGCGTTGGAAATGGTTCCCAGGGACTCATCCTTGCGCAGAATGGAATCCGTAATCTTCTTCTCCCATTCTTCGATGGCGCTGTCGGACATTGCGGACTTCTCTTCGTCTGTCAGGGGTTCATATCCCTTTGCAGAATCTGCATTGTACAGCTTATCCATCTGGTTGATCAGGGTATTGTACTCCTTCAGGAAATTCTTCACCATGTCATAAATGCCATCGGTGTCGTCCTGCGTAGTGATGGTAACTTCCTCACCCGGAGCCGTCTTTGCATTCACTGTCAGGGTCAGGCCATTGACCTTGATGCTGTTGGAGGAAGAAGTGTATTTCACACCGTTCAGATAAATCACGGCATCTTCACCGGATGTCTTCTTGGGTGCCCTTTCCTCATCCTCGGCTTTCTGGGCTTCGTCCTTTATGGTCTTCAGCCTTTCCGCATCCACTTTCAACTGTGAAACATTGTCGCCAAAGCTTCCCAGCTGGTTCTTGTAGTCATCTCCCAGGGTGGTCTGCTCTTTCTCTTTTTCAACAACCTTTTCCATCACTGCCATGACTTCGTCAGTCATATCTTCAGCCTTCAGATTATCCAGTTCAACCCCGTTCTTACGCAGCCTCTCCTTCAGCTGTGATCCAGAAGTTTCTGCCATCTTCTTAAAGGAGTCAAGCATGTTCTGTTGTCTGCTCTTTAAAATCGCATCTGCATTTGCAGCAGTGTTGTAACTCAGTCCCAGCTTGCTCAGGGCTTCCAGCCCGCCTATATCCGTTCCGCTAATCTCAAAGTTCGCAGCAGCCCCCGGCTCCTTGGAAGATACGTGGATTCTGCCGTTGGCCTCGTCAAAGTTAGCGTTTACGCCCGTTTCCCGCAGCGCCTTTACAAAATTTCCTACTGTGGAATTCTCATCAACAGTGATATTCGCATATTCCCCGTTGATTGTCACCCGGATGGTACCGCCGCCCTTCGGAAATCCCAGGTCGCTCAGCTTGGTGTCGCTGGTAACCTTATCTCCTTCTGCCCCATCTGCAAGCTTCATCTCACCGCCTGTCAGATAGCCGGATCTGGCCAGTTGGTCCACTCTCAGGTTCTGCACACTGTTCATGGCGCCTTCGCCCGTGATAACCGATACGATATTGCTGTTGGATACCTTTGTGGTCTTCTTCACAAAGGAACTCTCCCAGCGCATATTGCTCAGGGACTTGTTATACAAGTTCAGGATCTGGGTATTCAGCGTCTTCCATGCATCCTGCTTATATTTCAGTGACTTCTGTGCTTTCACAGCAGTCGTCACCTTGGTTTTTTTGGCTTCCACCAGCTGCTGGATAACGGATTCCGTATCCATGCCGGACATTAAGCCGGTCAATCTCATTGGCATAATCAATCTCTCCTTTCAAACTACGTGAAGAACATCCCTGTCACATTTCAGGATGCATCATCCTCACCCGGGCCTAGCGCCTCTCGTCGATAAGGATGCCTGCCATCTCCCAGACCTTTGCGATCATGTCCAGCGTCTTTTCCGGGGGCAGTTCCTTGATCACTTCCTTGGTGCTCTTATCAACGATCTTGATCGTCACACGGTTGGTATCCTCATGAATGCCGAACACTGCCTCGGAATTGGCCATTCTCTTGTTCAGGGTTTCAACGGCTTTTCTGACCTTCTCATGGTATGCCTGCTGATCCTTGTTCTGGTCGCCGCCGTCTGCCTGGCCCTTGTCCTGTGAGTTCTCCACCACACTTGTTGTTCTGTCTACATACTCTGCAGCCGGTACACTTGCTGTACTGCTGCTCTCCGGCTTCTCCGTCTCCACGGAAGCCTGTGGCCTCTGTACTACATTTCCCTGTGCCTGGAATGTCATTACACTTGAAATCGGTTCAATTGCCACTTCATCCACCTCCTTGTATCTAATATCCGCACACCGGGAGCATCCTGCTTCCCGATATTCCTTTGCGTCTATTTGTTTTATCGGAATTTTTTCTTTAAAAATTAACCAACATTCCGAAATTTTGGTTACAACATCGTAACCGTCTGTGACATTTCACCCCAGCAGATTCCGCAGGGCTTCCATGCCGTCCACATTCACTGCTTCCTTATTTGCCTCCTGAATCTGGAGATACACTTCCTTCCGGTAAATGGGAACATCTTTTGGTGCCGTGATCCCCACCTTAACCTGGTCGCCTTTCACCTCCAGAATCGTCACCTCAATATTATTGCTGATGATAATGGCCTCATTTTTCTTTCTCGACAATGCCAGCATATTATGCACCTGCCTTTCCCGCCTGCAGGATGTCATAAATGGGAAATTTCACAGGATAATTTCCGCTTTCCAATATGATCTGGCAGCCTTTGCGCTCCTCAATATTGATGATAAAAGGCCCCTGCAGGTTTACACTCATTTTAGTCAGGTCTTCGGGAACGGACACTGTCACCAGTACCAGAAGGTTTTCCGGGGTAATCTTTCCTGCGCTGGCCAGCAGTTCGTCTTCCACCTCCGGATCGTAATCCGGCCTTACATCCAGCGGATTCATCACCGGCATGGCAAATCCCGGCTCCTCCAGCGACTGCAGGAAGCGGATTCCCGCATTGGTTCCCCTCTCCTCGTCATGCAGCAGTGCAAAACGCCTCAGTTCCGGAAAACCGATAATGCCGTTTCGGAAAGTCACGATTTTATCCTCTGAAATCTCTATTTCTCCGAATATTTTAGTATTGATCTTCATAGCACTCCTGTCCTGAAGCGGCCTCGCCACTTCGATAAAATGAACGGTATGATCCGGGCCGGAAAAGTCTGCCCGAAAAATCAGATGAAATTCAGCAGAGTGGTCTGCATCACCTTACCGGTTGCCATTAAGGCTGCATCATAAGTCAGTTCCGCCGCATTGAGTTCGATTGCCACTTCCGTGATATCGATGTCTTCATTCTCGCTCTTGAGGGTTTCATATGTGGTTTTCTGGTTCTGGCTGCGGTTCTTGATCAGCTCCAGTTTGCTCTCCCTGGAACCGCAGTTGGTGACACAAAGGTTTGCTTCGTCCAGATGTTTCTGGAAAGTCGTGATCCCGTGCTCAAACAGCTTCTGCTCCTTATCCTTGGCAAGCGTCAGGGCCTTGTTGGCCGCATCCAGTTTCTTCTGCAGTTCAGGGCGTTTCTCGCTGTCAGCCGGAAGGGAGTCCATCACAGTCTGGATATCGGCCACCACGCCCTCCAGATCCAGCACATCCTGCATGGCATTCACAATATCGTCCACTTCCCTGCCGATGCCATGCTTAAAGCACTCATCCGCCGTGGAATTGATCCGGATGCTCTGATTAAATCCTACATCATATTCGATCACCTGGCGCTCCGCGTTTGGCGTCAGATAGGTATCATTATAAATAATACGGTCTGTTCTTCCTTCTTCCTCCGGATCCGCTTCACAGTAGAAATAATGCTCGGGACGCAGGTCACCCTTCTGCCAGTTGTTCTTGTCATAGGTGACGCGGATTTCCAGCTCGTTTTCCACCGCGGTTGCTTCATTATCCTTGGTACCGCTCAATGTCTTATAGCGGTTTTTCCCCAGAAGGATTTCCCCTGTCTCGGGAACATATACAATGGCATCATCATTCTGGGCAGCGTATACATAGGGATCCTCATAGGAATGCATCATAGTGATGGCATCCGTTCCCCCGCCTTCCGCAAATCCCCCTCCCCAGGTTTCACCCAGGAATTTATTGTTGGGGTCGTTGGGATCCGTAAACTCTATCTTGGGAGCAGACAGCTGGGAAAAGGCCGTTTTATTGTCCTCCCAGGATTGGGACCAGTTCTGCCCCATTGTATTGGCAATCTCAGAATTGGCATTAATGGTCTGGAAATCCAGGGCGTCCCCCACCTGCATGGCAATGCCAGTGCCCTCCAGTGTTGCATTTACAGCATCAAGTTTGCCATTAATATCTTTATAATAATCCTTCAGACGTCCCTCCGGATTCTCCTGCCAGTTTTTCAGCTTTTCAATCTCAGCCGCATCTGCGCCACCAGCTTCCAGGTCAGCAACCACACCATCAATCGCCGCCTGAATCGTATTTCTGTCATTTTCACTGAGATTTTTCAGATCCACATTGCCTATGACAATATTTTTTCCCGCCAGTGCAGCGTTCAAAGCCTTTGCATCCTTGACAGCCTCTTCCACCAGCTTGTTCTGTTCTGTTTTCAGGTTGTCATATTCCCCATACAGGGAACAGTCATTGTATGCAAGCCGGATTCTCTGAACCTCCACGGAGGAAATGTCATCCTCGTTTACATTGAAGTCCTCATAGTTGGTGGAATTGATGTCCAGAAGTTTGTCCGTATCCACCTTTATCACCGAATCGATGGCTGTTTTGTCCAGCTGTTCCGTGATGGTGTAATTCTGGGTCTTTCCCGACAGGAAACTAAGCGATGTGTCCGTGCGGTAACCGGTAAACACATATCTGCCCGCATAGTCAGAATCCCCTGTAGAATAAACCGTTTCCCCCAGATTCTGCATTTCCTCCAGAATAATCTTCCGGTTTGCCGTGGTCAGATCGCTGTTGGAGCCCCTGTTACAGCGGGCAATCATATTGGTGATAATCTGGGACAGATTTGATATGGCATCCTGGGTTACTTTCAGCCAGCTCTCCGCATCGGGAATATTTTTGCTGTAATACTGGGTAATCTCCGTCACATTGCTGCGCAGGCGCAATGCCCTGATGGCCACCACCGGATCATCGGAGGGGCGGTTGATCTTCTTCTGGGAGGACATCTGTGTACTCAGCCTGTCCTGGTATATCTTGTTGGTATTGATATTTGACAGATTATTCCTCTGCATGATTTTATTTGTTATTCTCATAAGAATCCCCATGCCTTTCAGTAACCTGCGAATTTGGACCGCAGGCACAAATTTGCGTGTGAAAAATTTATTTTGTCCGGGCCGGCGCTTTGAACAGCCCGGAAAGCTTTGCATACTTATACGCCCGTCTGGAGAATCAGTCTGTCATAGACCTCCGTCAGAACCTGAATCATCTTTGACGCAAGATTATACCCGTTCTGATATTTTACCAGATTCACTGCCTCTTCATCTTCATCCACGCCGGAAATGGAAATGCGCTGGCTGTCTATGGAATATGCAATATCCTTATAGCTCTGGTAAAAAGTCTCTGCCCTTTTGGTGTTCAGGGCCACATCCCCCAGGATACACTGCAGGAATTCCGATGCGGAGCTTCCCCGGAAGCTCATCTTTCCTTTATCCGTCACCAGATCCTTCAGATCCTGAATCAGGTCATTCTGCTCCGGGCCATCATCCGGCTTCGTCTTATTCGCCAGACGGCTGGGATCATTTTCTATGGTGGAGGAAACACTGAAATTCTTGCTGGTCATCAAATAATAATTGTCATTATTCGTGATACCCTTCCCCACAGACACCGACATACTGGCCTTTTGTTTCACCTGGGTCTCGGCCGTTGCACGCAGCGCCGGATCCAGCTTCTGCAGTTCCTCTTCCACCTGTTCCTCAGTCCAATTCGGATTGAGATTCTCAAGTTCTTGCTTTTTCGTTTCCCTGGCTTTTTTGAACTCTGTCTCTATTTCCGCTTCTACCTGCTGTAAAAACAAATCGTATCTGTATGTGTCCGAAAAAACATACTGGCCGCTTCCCGCTGCCTTATCTGCAGCAAAGAGATCAACACCCGGGGTTGTTCCCGAATAACCGCCCGTCAGCACGTCATTGACCTTCTGGGAAAAAGTCCTCACCCATTCATTCATCTGGGCCATATAGTAAGGCACACCCTGATAAGAGATACCCGTACCCACGGTAGCGTCTTTCCCAACCCTGTCATTGGTAATGCGCTGTTCATTTAAGCCACCGTCCTGGGTTGAGGCAGACATGGTAAAGGTATAGGAGTAAACGGGTTCCCCGTTCTGGTCGAAACTGACGTTATAGGACCAGGAATCATAGTAATACTCCCGTCCTCCCAGATTGATAACGCCTCCGCTCTCCGAGAGATTACATTTATTCAAATCCGTGAGATAGTGTTTTCCCACCTCCACGGTGACCGTGTCATGGGAAATTCCGTCCTGGTCCGTCGTAGTGCCTATATCTGTAATATTGCCGGTAAAATACTCCCCATTGTTGCCATCCCGCATGTCCACAAGCCCTTTGAGGGAGCCTCCCATGGCGGCATTGTAGAGGTTAAACTTCGATCCGTTGACCCAGTACACATCATACAGGCCATCCACATCCGTGTGGTTCACCTTTTCCCCTGATGTTCTGGCCACACATTCCAGAGCGTTATAGTCATTTCCGTCTACCAGAACCTGCCCTCCGGCAATCTTGACCATAAAACGGTTTGCCCCGCTCTCCTGCCCCGGATTGTTGGGATCCGTGATAGGCCTCTCCGAAGTCTCCACATCCACGATTTCCGACAGCTGGTCCAGAAGCAGTTCCCTTCTGTCCCTCAGCTCGTTTGCTTTCATGTTGCCGGACAGTTCTATGGTATTGATCTGTTTGTTCAGGGTAGCGATCTCACTGGCAATGGAATTGATCTCGTCAATCTTAACCTTGATCTCCTGGTTTACGTCCTTCTGCAGTTTTTCCAGATTCCCTGCAACACCGTTAAAATATTCCGCCAGGGAATCCGCAAATCCCACAAACTGTTTCTTCACGGAAAGATCACCCGGATTATCCATCCACGCCTGCAGTCCCGTGATCATCAGCTGGTCAAACACCGTCTTAAATCCGGCATTCTGGCCGTTGTCGTCAAAGAAACTCTCCAGCTGCTTCATATAATACTGTTTGTGGCCGTACTCTCCCACCTTTGCATTGTTGACCCAGTACCTGGAGTCATAGAATCCATCCCTGATACGCTCGACGGCAATCACGTCCACGCCGGCTCCCGCACAGCCATAAGTCTGGAACACCCGTATGGCGTTGGCCGCTTCCTGGCTTACCTGCTGCCTGCTGTATCCTTCCGTTTGCACATTTGCTATATTGTTATTGGTGGTATTCAGTGCCGCATTGCTGGCCAGCAATCCGGTATACGCTATATTTAATCCAAAAAATTGTGAAGGCATATTCTATTCTCCTATTCCGTTCCTGCCATAATCCGCAACTGACGCTTTCTGCGGATATTGCGTTCTGTCCGGTTCTTATTACGCTTCGTTCCCGCAGGCTTTGCCTTATACGCCAAGCGTGTTGAGAAGGTGCTCCAGCATCTGGTCAACCACATTGATATAACGGCTGGAAGCATTGTACGCATTCTGGAACTTAATCATATTGGACAGTTCCTCATCGGAAGAGACACCTGCCACCTGCTCCTTGGCGCTGTAGATGGACTCCACCGTATTCTCCTGGTTCACAAATATGCTCCGGAAAGCATAGCCCGAATTGGCAACCTGGGCCACCAGGTCGTCATAGTAATCCACAAAACTGGCTTTTTTCTTCACATTGGGATTCAGGGAATAGGATTCCTCCAGGAAAGCGTCTTTCAGCGCTTCTGCCGTCGCCTTGTCCTCCGAACCGTCCTCTAGGCGGAATCCCAGCATGGAAGGCTTCTGCATCAGCTCCGCGTCCACCTGCAGGTTCTTTATGGTATAAAGCCCCAGAGGATCTGCATCCGGATCCGCACTGTTCTCTTCTATATAAACCCAGCACTCTGTGCCTCCAGGAACCACCTGATTCCCGTTCCCATCAAGCAGCGGGTTTCCATTTTCATCCCGTATGGGCCCTGCCAGCGTTACCTTTTCATATCCTTCGGAAGAAACCTTTCCGAACATCTGGATGGGGCTGCCATCGTCCTTCCTCATATAGCCGTTGGAATCGGCCAGGCAGTAATTTACTTTCTTCAGCGACGTGTTACCGTTGGCATCCGTCACCTCTATATATCCCGTTTTCACACCGGCAGCCCCTGCCAGAATCTCATTCACCTTCGTGGCAACATTGTGAATCAGCTGGTCAAACTCGGCCTGGATGTTCATCAGGACGGACTGGGATACTTTCTGATATTTCTCCGGGTCGGCCACATCCGTGTAATTGGCCCTATGGTCGCCCCTTGCCAGCAAAATGGCCTTCAGTCCGCCGATATCCGTATTTAAGTCACTGGAAATCTCTTTATTCAAATTAAAGACTTCCGCTCCCTCGATTATGTATTCCCTGGTGCCGTTCGGAAGGGTTCTGTATGTGGCATTCTGAAACCAGAAGGGGGTATAAAATCCCGTGGAATCATCCACATCCAGGCCGATCTCATAGTAACTGTCACCTTTTACAAAATCCATTCCCTCCAGCTTTACCCAGACATCCCCGTGCATATCCTCGCCGAAATCGATATCTGCCATCTTCGACAATTCGTCCAGTATCTGGTCTCTGGCGTCCCTCATGTCGTTGGCGCTCTCTATCCCGCCCGCCTCAATGGCCCTGATGGCCTGGTTTAAGGCAGTCAGCTGTTTTCCATAGCTGTTGATCTTATCCACCTGGTCCTTCACCTGGGCATTCAGATTATTCTGATACGAGCAGAATCCATCGTAGACGGCCTCTGCCTTCTGGATGAATTCTGCCGCCCGCTGTACCAGCAGCCCCTGGGTCACGGAACTGGCCGGATCCTTTGCAAGCTCCTGGATGGCAGTCCAGAAATCCGTGAGCGTGGCCTGAAAAGCCTCGCCGTTCATCTCGCCCAGCTGGCTCTCCACTTCCTCCATCACCTCGCTGGACACCTGATAAAACATGCTGCGCCCGGACTCCCTGCGATATGCTTTGTCAAGGAAAAAATCCCTTATGTGTTTTACCCTGGAATAAGTGACACCCAGACCCGTCTGTTTGTTGTTGACGGATTTGACGTCTATGGAAAGAGTCATGTAACTCTTTGTAGACTGCTGCACCTGCTGTCTGACATAGCCGGTGGTCTCGATATTAGTAAGATTATGCGCTGTGGTGTTCAGCGCATTCTGACTTGTCTGTAATCCTGATGATCCAACATATAAACTACCCATTAATGGCATAACATTTACCTCTCGTTCTACAAGGATACAGTGCCTTCCCGGCTACTGCTTCGCGTCAAAATTTCCGTTGGTAACACCCATCTGCGCACCGGAGCTGTAAGCGCTTCTGGTATAATTTGCCGTCTCCGGCGCGGCTTTCGTGGCCTGCAGGAGATTCATCTCAAATTCCACCATTTCTAAGGCATTTCCCAGCAGTTCTTTATTCTGCTCATTGACCCGCTGTAATTCGCGGACCGAACTCTGCAATCTGCCATGTACTTCGGCAAGTTTTTCCTGCTCCCTGGGCCTGACCGACATCATTTCGATCAGATTGCTGAGTTTTAACGTTTCGACATCCTTGTTCAACACATTGGCAATGTCCGCTGTCACTTCCACCCTTCTCTTTTCCAGGTGGGTGATCCTGCCTACCACTTCCTGTTCATCATCCGTGATTTTCTGTAAATTCTCCAGATTCGCACTGGCGATAACCCGAGTCTTCTTCTGGGATAAGGCCAGAAGCCCCTCGTACTCGTCACATTCCTGCCCCAGCACCTCGATCAGGTTCTCCATTAAACTAGCCACCGGACTCCTTACCTCGTTTCCTCATAAGCCGCATCCATTGCAGCCGCTTTCTGCAGCAGTTTCTCTGCAAAATCCGCTGTATCCACTTTATAGGTGCCGTTCTGGATCTGCGCCTTGATAGGGGCTGTCAGTTCTTCCCTGATATCAGGAGTTCCCGCAAGCGCCGCCTGCGCTGCCCCGATTTCTTTTCCAAAATTGCTGAACTGCAGCTGATCTGTATGGGATGCACTGCCGGTCTGGCGTACTTTGTTCACCTTCTTTGTCTGGTATATCTGATGAACCTGATTGTATGCTTCTATACGCATCTCGGACTCCTCCTTTCCCGAACTGGTTATCTCAATTACTTATTAATTTTATCGGCAGGGGAATCAAATACTTTAGCTTTTCATAAAAATTAGATTGCCGGTTCATTCCCCTTCTTCTTTTCTGGGCTTTCTGCCGCAGCTCTTTTTCTCCGTACAGTACCCTGCCACTTCGCACTTGGGGACAAAATAATGTTCCACCAGATATTTCCATTCCTCAGAATAGTCCGACAGCGCCCGGCAGATATCATTCATCAGAAAGCGGTATTCCCAGTATGCCCTTGTGCAGAGTCTCTGATGCGACATTTCCACAAGATTGCGCACATTTCTCTTGTCCACGAGCCTGGTGGTCATTCCCAGCGGCAGGAGCATTGCCGCGTCTTCCCGGGGAATTCCGCATTCATTCTCCAGCCGGCTGCAGGCCGACGCAATCGCGCCCATGGTCTCCCGGTAAATGGTTTCCGCTTCCGGGTTTCCCGCAATGGCAGGCGGCACCGTATAAGAAAAATCTTTGTAATTGATATAACGCGTGCTGGCCTGCAGCCTTGTGGGAGCGCCGCCGATATGGGTATACCACTCCCTGATCACCCGGGCGGAATATCCATCTATGATCATTTCCACATTGACATATTCCATGACCCTGTGGTGTCCGGACCGGATGCAGTCAAGTCCGCGCCTGTAATTTTTTTCTTCATTATTAATGTCGGCTCCCCAGCACACGCCTGCCCGCTCTCCCATCAACGTCACCGGCCTGAGGGGCGTTTCTTTTAAAATGGTTATCATGTTAATTCTCCCTTTATATTCCAAAGTCGTCTTCAAATACCGGCTCTTCCATCTCGCAGGCGCCTTCCAGCGTCACACTGTAGTCTGTCAGCTGTCCCTCCGGATATTCCCAGGCCCCTATCCTCACCATAATATCGGCCCTGCATTCCGGACATCCATTATCATAGAAAGCGGCATATTCCATTTCCGGTCCCATTTTCCGTTCATAGGAACTCACACACTCCAAATCCAGATCCAGGGAAAGCACGTTTCCGCATGTCCTGCATTTTACCCGGTAAGGCGATCTCAGTTTTTTCATAACATTTCCCTTTCTATTTTCTCTGTCATAAAACCTGCTTTAAATGCGATTCGGTCACGGCAATTCTGGACGAGACATTATTCTCAAAAATATTGACCAGGGTTTGGAATGTCTCTCCGTTCCTGCCAAAAACAGAAATGCCTCTCTCCACCTGGATAATATATTTGCTTCCCTGTATCGCCCTTGCATGCCAGCCCTTTTTATCTTTTACCAAATATATGGAAAAATTCCATTTCTGGTATTCGGGCTTGGAAAATTCGCTTTTTATCTGCTGCTCCGGAAAACTGCTGTCTTCCATCGAAAAAATTTCGATATCGGTTCCCTCTTTGATATATTTGAGAAAATATTTTTTAAACTGCCGGATTCCCTCTCCCGTCAATAAGTAATTGTCAAAAATCTGTATGTAATTCTCTTTTGCCAGGAAATACCCGATCCATTTTGCTATGGCAGTGCTGCTTTCACCTTCCTCCACCCTTTTTCCGTGTACAGGCAGCGTGAGCATGGAAAAACCGTTGGTCCCTCTGTCATCCAGAATATCGGCCTTTCCAAAAGCAGAAATGCCCCATTCTTTCTTCATATATTTTTGTATTTTATTTCTTGGCTCCATAAGGATGATTTTTTCCGCCGTGTTAACTGCCAGGGCAATCAGCTCATTATAATATGGCTGATTTTGCACATACTTTTTGTGTATTTCACACTCATTCATAACTGCCAGTTCATTGGAATAAGCCCTGCCTGCCCATATATCCTGATACCATTGCAGAAACCCGGGACCTTTTTCCCGAAAATAGGCCTCATAAAAATCCATAAGCGCTTCTGAAACCACTGCCCGGTGCTGCCGCAGTCTCAGCACCATCTGTACCGCATCTATCTCGGAAGAAAATGCATCCACCTGCATGCAAAGCTCCAGAATACTATAACATAATACGACATCTGCCATTCCATTCTCCCATTCCAAACTGCGTAATACTTCAATCATGTGATCAGGATTTTTTCCGGCCTGCCCTCATCAGAAGTTTTGTCAGCTCATAACTTTTATCAAAAAATCCTGACGGCCAGGCTTTTTCAAACTGTCCGTTCTCGCACAATTCCATTTTCTCGATATACGAATTCCCTTCCTCATTTTTATCCACATAATAGATGGCAACCTGGTCACTGTCAATCCCGCTCTCCGGATCTGCCACCAGTACCTGAAGTTTTCTGATCAGATGTTCGCTGTGCGTCTCTATCAGTATACGGTTAACCGGATTCTTCTTATCGGTCACACAGTTTACAAACAAATCTGCCAGCTGCGCCTGCGCCGCGGGGTGAAGATGGATTTCCGGCTGTTCAAATATGGCTGTGGTTCCCTGATACGATAAGGATGCCCTTCCGTTCAGTTTGGTATTATTCGCATTGTACAGCTGTGTGACTATGGGGAGTACCTGGGAAATTCCGTATCCCACATCCATAATGTTATCCGCACACGCCCTGCCTCTGACCATGATGCTGAACAGTCCGTTCCCGGCTTCTTTTACATCAAGCGAATAACCCATGGCATCCTGAAACCATCCTGACACATTTCCCAGCAGCTCCGTATTTTCCTGCGCTGCCTGCCGCAGCAGCATGCCGGTATATTCACCGTTCACTCCCACATCATTATAACTGCTCTCCGAGTCCCTGTAGATTCTCTTTGGATTTTCCCTGAAAGGCCCAATGTATACCATATTGGCAGCCTCGTCTGCCAGCTGCCATTTTATTCCCCGGAAATATGCCTGTACAAAAGCCGCCATACAATATACCTTTTCCAGCTCCGGTTTTTTTAACTCATCCACATGCTGCAGAAATTTATCGTAAGAAAAGAACACCCCGAAATCTTGTTCGAAATCATTTTCCTTTGAAGTCAGGCCTTCCTGCAGGCAAAACTGTCCAACCAGATTCTCCACGCCCACAAAGGGAATAAATTTATCAAACTGCGCCTCCGGCAGAATGATTTCTTTTTCCCATTTCTCCCACGAATCTCCATTGTAAAACTGATAAAACCTGAAAATATACTCTTTTTCCCCTTCCCGCTCCAAATCACATATCTTTAGAGTATCCAGGTACAGCTCAGCCTTTTTGACCTCTATCTTTTTCAGCGGTTTATCAATCGTTACCTGTAATTCCGCACTTGACTTATAAGAATAAAAATGATTCCGGAGGCCCTGCGCCATCGTGCTTCTCCATCTGCCAGCTTCCAGTCTGACATATCGTGACAGTTCACGCCCGAAAGACAGCTTAAACACAAGACAATTATCTTCATGTTTATATAAGACATCATCATAGTTCCCATAATCTATCATATTTCCAAAAAACAGAAGCGGTGTGATCGCTTCCTCCCGGAAGGTTTGTGCCAATACCACAGGAAACCGAAGCAGGCTGCTTTTGCCGCAGCTGTTTTTACCCACAAAGATAGTGATGGGTTTGATGTCGATTTCCTTGGAGTCCGCAAATGATTTCATATGGTTTAAACGAAATTTCTGCATAAAAACACCTCCTGCACGTCTCATCAGGCCATGTCGGGAAACTTGCTTCCAAATCTGTCCGGTTTCACATACAATTTCAGCACTTCACTGTTTTTCGGCCAGGGCCTGCAGATACCCCTGCACCCGGTTGCGCTGCTGTCTCTGGAGCCTGCGGTACTTCTCAATCAGAAGGTACTCTTCGGAACCCTTTCTGACTGTAATACAGTCCTCGTCATACTCCGGTTCCCCTTCCCGGTCGCAGAGCAGCTGGTAAGGAGTGATCTGCAGGGCATCACAGATTATCATGATTTTGTCAGCGGCGGGATTTGTCTTCTTTCTCTTCCAGTCACTTATAGTACTTTGGGAAATCCCCGTCTCTTCCGAAAAAGTTTTCTGGCTGATATTCCTTTTCCTCAAAATATCGAATATTCTTTCACTGATTATCATCTGCCGCACCTTCCTTCCGCAAATCCTGCCGTAAGCATTTGCCCTACTGTGTATGATAACACAGAAAACCAACTGCTTCAACCCTTCTTCTGCGGCTGCAGCAAAGCTTGCAAAGCACTACATCCTATGATACGATAAGAACATCCACACTATAATAATCTTTGATGCCGGGCCTGCGGTCTGTGGTCAAAGGGCCGCTTATGACTGGTATGTGCGCCCAAGCGCACAAGGGGGTAAAAATGAACGAACTGAAACTGAACAACAAAAGGACCATCCTGGTGGGACTGGCATTTCTGTCCATATGCGCCTTCTGGCAGATGTATGACAGCGTGGTCCCCCTGATTCTGCGGGAGACTTTCAAGATGGACGAGTCCCTCACCGGCATCATCATGGCCGCAGACAATATTCTTGCCTTGTTTCTGCTGCCGTTCTTCGGCGGCTTATCCGACCGGACCAGCACAAAGCTGGGCCGCCGCACGCCTTACATTATTGCAGGTACGGCCGGGGCAGTGATTCTCATGAACATTCTTCCCATACTGGACAACAGCTATTCCCGGGAAGCCGCGCCCATTCAGCTTGCAGCCTTTGTCATCGTGCTTGGACTGCTGCTGATTTCCATGGGCACCTACCGCTCCCCCGCCGTGGCCCTGATGCCCGACGTAACCGCAAAGCCCCTGCGCAGCAAGGCAAATGCCATCATCAATCTTATGGGAGCCGTAGGCGGCGTCCTCTACCTGGGCGTGGCGGCAGTTATGTATCCCACTTCCAGAGTGGCGGGCATGGAGCATGTAAATTACCAGCCCCTGTTTCTCATTGTCGCGGCCATCATGGCGGCGGCAGTCATAACCATGCTTGTGACCATACGGGAACCGGCACTGGCCGCCGAAAACCAGGAACTGGAAAAGAAACATCCCGAGTGGAACCTTGCCGAGGATGACGGCAGCGGCGGCGAAACCCTCCCTGCCCCGGTAAAGAAAAGCCTGGGATTTCTGCTGGCTTCCATTGCCCTATGGTACATCGGATATAACGGGGTCACCACATGGTTCACCACCTATATCTCCCGGATTATGGGCGAAGGCCTGGGCGGCGCCTCCACCTGCCTGCTGGTCGCCACCGCCGGCGCCATTGTTTCCTACATTCCCATCGGCATGGCCGCCTCCAGAATCGGACGGAAAAAAACCATACTGGCGGGCATTATTCTGCTGGCGTCCTGCTTTGTCTCCGGCTATTTTCTGACCACCCTGTTTTCCTCTGTGAACGCCGTCATGTATGTGGCATTTGCCCTTGTGGGGCTGGCCTGGGCGGCCATCAATGTGAATTCCCTGCCCATGGTGGTGGAAATGTGCCGGGGCAGCGACGTGGGAAAATTTACAGGTTATTATTATACCGCCTCCATGCTGGCCCAGGTGATCACGCCGGTGCTGGCCGGTTCCCTGATGAAAAGCATCAGCTACCGGATCCTCTTCCCCTATGCCGCCTGCTTTGTGATTTTCAGTTTTATTACCATGTGCTTTGTGCGCCACGGCGACAGCAAAGTGGAGGCAAAAAGGGGACTTGCGGCTTTTGAGGACATGGACGACTAAGTCCAAGGCCGGACACACAGACATACTTTTGACGCAGCCCTCTGTGGACTGGGGGCTGTCAGGAAAGTACTGCACGAAAAATCAGGGAGGACATTACCCATGACCGCCATCCTATCGATTTCCATACTGACATTGCTGATCCTGTTTCTGCTCTGGGCGCTTATGCTGCGGCCCCGCAGACATCACCCCGGCTGGGAAAAGCTGGCCCATGTCCGCTATGCCCACCGGGGACTTCACGACCAGTCCCTCCAGATCCCGGAAAATTCCCTGGCAGCCTTCCGGCGTGCCGCGGACTGCGGCTTCGGAGCGGAACTGGATGTACACCTTATGGCCGACGGAAATCTCGCCGTGGTTCACGACAGCAATCTGACCCGGGTATGCGGCCGGAATGTCATGATTGAGGATTTGCGGAAGGAAGATCTGAAAGACCTGCCTTTGCAGGGCACCGGGGAGCGAATTCCCCTGCTGCCGGAAGTGCTGGATTTATTTGAAGGAAAGACACCCCTGATCATTGAGCTGAAAGCAGAACGGGGCAATGCGGCCCCTTTGACCCGGGCCGTGATGACCGCATTAAACGGCTGGAAAGGAACCTACTGCATGGAATCCTTTCACCCTGCCGTACTTTTGTGTCTGAAAAAACATTATCCCCATGTTCTGAGGGGACAGCTCAGCCAGAATTTCCTGCGTGACAGCCAGGTCGGAGGACTGTCCCTGCCCCAGAGGCTGATTATGACTTTCCTGCTGACCACCTTCCTCACCCGCCCGGATTTCATCGCCTACAACTATCTGGACCGTTCCCGTCCCAGCCTGCGCTTCATGCGCCTGCTCTACGGCGTTCATGAAGCCGGCTGGACAGTCAGGGATCCGGACACCATGAAAATGCTGGAGCAGGAGAATGTCCTTCCCATTTTTGAAGGATTTCTTCCCTGATTTTTACCAGCTCAGATTCCGCGGGACCTCATCCCATAGGAAAAGCTTTCTTATGGGGTGAGAAAATCCCTGCACTTCTCCCTGAAAAATTCCAGGAAACCATCTCCCACTGCCAGCCTGTCTGTCCAGTCCTCCCCCAGATCATAAAAATATTTTCCCGTTTCCATGTCAATGGAAAGGCTGTCCAGCGGAAATCCCTTATGCCGTATGGCAGAGTGGGGCGTGGCGCTGATCAGAAACGGCCTGCTGGCAAGCGCTTCTCCCATGGACTCCAGTATGCGGTTTTCGTCCAGCACCAGGCAGATTCCGTTCCGGTACCTGGCTTTTATGGTTCCGTACCGCCTGGCCAGACCGCTGTAATAAGCCAGCATCTCCTCGTCCGTCAGATACTTTCCGTTGACCGTGCGCACATGGATTCCGGGCTGCAGCTCCTCCCCAATCCCCTCAAAATACAAACCGGAATCGCAGGAAAAAACCGGCATCCCGAATGCCCGGTAATAGGCCAGCGCCTTCTGCCTGGCATTTTCCAGGGGTGTGGAGCCATCCTCCGGCACTCTCGGAATCTCCCCTTCCATGTCCTGCAGCCCTATGATTTCCAGGCCAAGTCCTGCCAGTTTCCGTCTCATAGCCTCCAGCTTTGCCTGATTTCCCGTTCCGTATAGTAATTTCATTGTGCTTTCCACCTTTCCTGTGTCCCCCATTTTCTCCGGAAGACTGTGTGCATATCATTTTTGTCGTCATTTCCCGGCCGGACTTTTTTATTCAAACTGAGACGCATACAGCCGATAGTAGAATCCTTTGTCTGCCATCAGGCTGTCGTGATTTCCCTGTTCCACCACATCCCCATGGTCAACCACCAGAATGTGGTCCGCATTCTGTATGGTGGAAAGCCGGTGGGCGATCACAAAGCAGGTTTTCTCCTTCATCAGTTCCCGCATGGCCTTCTGGATTCTCCGCTCCGTGCTGGTGTCCACATTGGAAGTGGCCTCGTCCAGAATCAGCATCCTGGCATCATACAGCATTGCCCGGGCTATGGTCAGAAGCTGTTTCTGTCCCTTGGAAATATTGCCTCCGTCCTCACTGACTACGGTTTCATACCCCTGCGGGAGGCGCATGATAAAAGAATGGATATGCGCCGCCTTGGCAGCCGCCACCACTTCCTTCATGGTGGCGCCTCCCCTGCCGTACGCGATATTGTCAAAAATAGTCCCCTTGAACACCCAGGTATCCTGAAGCACCATGGCATACGCGCCCCGCAGGCTTCTTCTGGTGTAGTCTCTCACATCCTGTCCTTCCACCAGGACATTTCCGGCGTCCACGTCATAAAACCGCATCAGCAGATTGATAATCGTTGTTTTGCCCGCCCCGGTGGGCCCCACGATGGCCACCAGCTTTCCCGCGCCCGCGGTAAAATTCAGATTATGTATGATGGTCTTTCCCTTCTCATAACCAAAGGACACGTCCCGCAATGCCACATTGCCCTTCACTTCCTCCAGCAGGGCCGCATGCTGCCGGTCTTCCGGCTCCTCTTCCTCGTCCATCAGGTAGAAAACCCTCTCCGCCGCTGCCAGGGCGGAATACAGTTCATTGGTAATATTGGCAATCTCATTGATGGGGCCGGAAAACTTTCGGGAATACAGGACAAACGAAGAAATCTGTCCCAGGGAAATCCCGCCTTTCATGTATAGGAACGAGCCGAACACCGCAGTCAGGGTCAGTCCCAGGTTATTGAGGGAACCCATGGTAGGCCCCATGGTTATGCCGTAATAATCCGCATCATAATAAGCTTCCGCCGCATTGTGGTTGATTCTGTCAAAATTTTCTGCCACACGGTCCTCATAGGCGTAGGCCATGATGGTTTTCTGACCGGAAAACATTTCCTCCACAAAGCCGTTCATGATTCCGTAATTTTTGGAGCGTTTCACATATCTCGGCTGGGTAATCTTCCGCATCTTGGTCACATAGGCAACGGCTATGGGAATTGTCACCACCGCCACCAGCGCCAGCGTGGGCGATATGTAAATCATCATGCCGAAGGCTCCCACCACCGTCACCAGGCTGGTGAGTATCTGCACCACATCCGTGGCAAGGCAGGTGCTTACCACGTCTATGTCATAAGACACACGGCTGATGATGTCTCCCGCCTGGTTTCTGTCAAAGTATCCCACCGGCAGCCGCATCAGCTTGTCAAACACATCCTTCCGCATTTTTTTCGCTATCAGCCTGCTGACATACATCATGATAATATTGATGGAAATGGTGAGCACGGAGGACAGCACATAGCACAGCAGCATCCTTTTTGCGTAATAAAAAACCGCTTCAAAATTTACCTTTCCGACTCCGGCAGCGGCCTCGCTGATGGCTGCCCCTGCAAGGCTGGGTCCCAGCAGGGCCAGTATATTGCTGACAAAGCACAGTACAAATACCAGCACCAGAATCCATTTATAGTATCCGATATAGCTGATCATACGTTTAAAAGTTCCCCGGGTATCCCTGGGTTTTTTCCGAATTGCATCTCTGGCCGCCATGATTCCTTCCTTTCTGCCGCCTCTGATTTTACATACCGGGGACGCCGTGACACAGGCAATGCGAAACATTTCCCGGCCCGGGCGTCCGGCCATGTCAGTTCCCCATCTGCGTCCTGTAGATTTCCTGATACATGCCGCAGCTTTCCAGCAGTTCTTCATGTGTGCCGTGTCCGATCATTTTGCCCTCGTCCAGGACAATAATATCATCCATGCTCATGATGGAACTGATTCTCTGGGCTATGATGATGGTGGTGGTATCCGCGTGATGCTCTCTTATGGCCCTGCGCAGCGCCGCGTCCGTCCGATAGTCCAGCGCGCTGGAGGAATCGTCCAGAACCAGAATCCGGGGCGCCGCTGCCAGTGCCCTGGCAATCAGCACTCTCTGGCGCTGTCCTCCGGAAAGGTTCGCCCCCCGGACCACCGCCTTATGTTCATATGTGTCCTCATAGTTTTCGATAAACTCCCTGGCCATGGCGTCCTCCGCGGCTGCCTCCAGTTCCCGGCGGTCCACATCCCGCCCGAAAGAAATATTCTCCTTCAGGGAATCCGCAAAAATCACGTCATTCTGAAACACCGCCCCGAAAAGTCTGTGCAGTTCATCTTTTTCATAGGCGCGCACATCTTTTCCGTCAATGAAAATATGTCCCTCATCCGCGTCGTAAAAACGCATCAGCAGATTGATGATGGTAGTCTTTCCGCATCCGGTGGCCCCGATAATGCCCAGGGATCCTCCTTTTTTCACCGAAAAGTCAATCCCTTCCAGACATTTTTGTCTCTCCAGCCCGTCGAATCTCGCCCTGTCAGGATTTTCCCCTTCCTCGCTGACGGTTTTTCCGTAACTGAAAGACACATGATCGAACACTATGTATTCCTTCCGCTCCGTGACAGCCGCCTCCTCTGCCGGAACCGGAAGCAGCTCGTCCTCCTGTTTTACCACGGACGAAATCCGGTCCGCGGAGGCATTGGCCTTGGACATCATCATAAAAACCCGGTTCAGTCCCATGACTCCCATAAGGATCATATTGAAATATGTCAGAAATGCCAGAATAACCCCCGGCCGGGTGACGCCGCCGTTCACACGCCAGGCGCCCACCAGCACCACAATGGTCAGGCCCACATTGAGCATAAAGGTCATGATAGGTCCCGGAAGGGCCATGACAATGCCTGCCCTGATATCCCTTCCCGCCAGCCGGGTATTGGCATCCTCAAATCGGCGCATCTCGTAATCTTCTTTGGAAAGCGCCTTGACCACACGGATTCCCGTAATGTTTTCCCTCATAATACGGACAATGTCGTCCATGCCCTTCTGCACCTTGTCATATAGCGGAATGCCCTTCATGGAAACCCATACCACCGCCACAATCAAAAGCGGCGCCATGATACAGAGGATGGACGCCAGTCCCACATCCATGGTCAGGGTGATGAAAATCCCGCCCAGCAGCATGATGGGAGCCCGGATTCCCATTGTCTGGCTGGACTGGATAAAACTCTGCAGATTGTAAGAGTCCGATGTCATCCGGGAATTCAGGGAGGGCAGGCCGAATTCATCCAGCTGTCCCCCGGACAGATTCACGGATTTCCAGAATAAATCCCGGCGGATCTCGTAGATGCTTTCCTTCGCCACCCTCACCGAAAGGCGGTTCGCCTTCACATTGGCCTGCCGCACATAGATCACCAGCAAAAGCATGACCCCGCCCCAGGCAAAAACCATTTTTACATTCTGCGACGGCGCCACGTCATCCACCAGATGCTCCAGCACATAGGGCAGCAGCAGCTCCCCCACCGTGGCCGACAGTTTGATGGTCATGGCAATGGCAACCATCCATTTGTACTTTTTCAGATAAGAAAATATAAATTTCATGGCGGTTTTTGTTCTCCCCTATTTTTTCCAGCTGTCCAGTAATTTTCCCACCAGTTTCTTCAGTTCCTCCTGCTCCGGTTCGGTAAGGGCACCGAAAATAGGATTGCCATCGTCCTGGCTCGCCTGAAGCCGGGCTTCCTCGGTTCCAACTGCCGTCAGGGAAATAACGCTTTTTCGTCTGTCCATCTCGTCTTTCTTGCGCTGAATCAGCCCTTTTTCCTCCATTTTCGCCAGAATTTCGCTTACAGAGCCGGGCTGAATCCTTAAAATATCCTGCAGCTCCTTCTGCGTCATGCTCCTTCGTTCCAGTAAAATGGCAAGAATCCTGCCCTTTCCGGAGTCCCTGCCGGAACGCACATACAGATGATGTCCGCAGGCCCGCATCATACTGTATAAATTATCTTCCTCATAGGAAAGCCCCTTGCACCGGCAGCAGTTCCCCTTGTTTTCTTCCATATGCATCACAACCTTTTATTTTTCTTTAGGTACCTTTGCATTATCTTACGCCACCTGCTTCCGTTTGTCAAGGGCGATTTTCGACAGAAATTCACGAAAAACCGCAGACAGCTGCCTCCTGCCTTTCCGCGGCAAAATCCCGGATTTATTCCCGCCGGATTTTAAAGCTGTCATATTCGGAAGAAGCATGTTATAATGTTGACACAGAAGGGCGTTGTGTCAACTTCTGATTCCATGTGCGCTGATGCGCACGGAATTATAGTATAATAAAGTCCATATTTGTGGCTTGATGAGGCCGAATGGCCATGAATACCATGATTGGTCTGGAATCATTCGGGACACAAAAAAGCCGGACGGCCATCCACACCGGTGTGGGACCGTATCGGCAGAAAATCACAGACAGCAGATTCACCGTGCAGATCCGGCAGCTGTCTGGAATACCTTTATACAATCGAGTAGGGGAACGCTCTTCTCCGCTACTCGCCGCGCGGGGCGCGTGCAGCTTTCGCTGCTAATTTCCTTACGCGCCCCTGCGCATAAAAAGAAAAGCTCCCGGCAGAACACATCACCGGAAGCTTTCCCCGTCACTGTCTCAGAACCTCCGCAATCTTCCCGATCATTTCATCTTCTTTCAGGCGGAATTTGATCTCCACCCGTCTGGAAGCGGCCATATCGATCTCGGATGTGGGATTTCCCGCGGCGTCTTTTGTATATATGGGATTGCTGAAAGACCGGCCGTTCACAGTGAGCAGGCCTTTCAGCTGCTCAATCTTGTCTTCCGTCAGTCCGTTTCTGGAATCCATACAGAATTTTGCCACGGAATATGCCCTTCCATGGGAAAGTTCCATATTCATCTCATAACTGCCGTCCGTGTCAGTATGTCCCTCTATGATGATCTCCGCAATGTAGTCCCGGAATTCATCCCGAAGCAGAATATCCAGGTACATGGGAATGATTTCTTTTAAAGAACTCTGGCTCTCGGAGGTCAGCGCCGCGCTGCCGTAGCGGAACAGCACATCCGAAGAAAACGTGATGGAACCGGTCTGGGCGTCCACGCTCATGCTGGAATTATTAAATGCCGACTGCAGGGCGCCAATGATGTCCGTCCTGATTCCCACGATATTTTCCAGCTCCTGCTTTGTGGCCGTCAGTTCGTTTCTGGCATTTTCAATCTCCAGATAGGCCTTGTTCAGCTCATCCTGGGTCAGCGCCGCATTGGCATATGCCTGCTGCAGCTCCGCAAGGGAGCTGGCCAGTTCCTTGTTGGACTCCTCGATTGCCGCCCGGTATTCTTCCAGGTCGGCTTTGGCATCCTCCAGATCCTTTCTGGCGTCCTCCAGCTCCTGCCTCGCAACACCCAGGCTGTTCTGGGACTCCTCCAGGTCTGTGGTCTTCTGTTTGTAAATGGCGAGGGTTATGGCGATGATCAGCACAAAAATCAGCAGAAGCGCCGCCATCATGTCGGAATAGGACTGCCAGTAGCTGTGTTCGCCAAACGCCTCCCTGTTTCTTCGTCTAGTTCTTGTTTTCATATAAACCTCTCATTTGTTCAAAGGTGTGCAGCTGGCTGCTCACATCGCGGCTGATCTCCTCGCAGGCGGCCGTCAGATTCTGTTTCTGGGCCTCCAGCTCTTCCGCAAACAATTCCTGCCGCTCCATCATATGGCTCATGGTCTCATGCAGTCTGCCGCAGCTTTCCGTCAGGGCCCGGGCCGCCTCCAGAAGACTTTGGTTGCTCTCCGCGTTGACAGTCTGGGACTGGGCTGCCAGTTTCAAAGTTACGCCAAGGTTCTTGAACTCCGTGTCCATGGCCGACTGAAGATTTGCCAGAAAC
This sequence comes from uncultured Acetatifactor sp., assembly GCA_910577185.1. Lineage (GTDB taxonomy): Bacteria > Bacillota > Clostridia > Lachnospirales > Lachnospiraceae > Acetatifactor. Next base: position 9,472 of record CAJTLR010000013.1, on the reverse strand, counting down.
GCCTTTGACATCTGTTCCAGGCTCTTTGCCTGGTCTGCCGCCTCGCCTTTTGCCAGTTCCACAAGCTGCTTCATATAATTCGTCAGATTGGCCTGATACACCAGCATGGCAGCCGTATTTTCGTCGCTGCTTCCCTCCGCGGGAGGCATGGCGCACTGTTTGAACGTATTTAGAAAATAATCCAGTTTCTCAAAGGCATCTGCCATAATGCTGCGGTACACGAAATTAAACACCAGAGAAAATATAATACCGTATACCGAAGTATGGAAGGCCACTTTCATACCAGACAGCAGGGGGCCCACATTGTCGGATATGGTATAAATGTCATCCCCGCTGAAAGACCCAAGCCCCAGGGAGAGCCCGATGAAGGTTCCCAGGATTCCCAGTCCCGTCATGGTTCCGGAGATGCCGGAATTAAAATAATTGCTTCCCACCTTCTCCAGAAGTTCCTCATTGATATAGTCCTCGATATCGCAGGGATTTGCGTACTGCCTGCCCGTGTAGCTCTGTTTCACCCGGGCCCTGTATTTTCCGAAAGCCTCCTTCAGATTTTTCTCCTCGAAAAATCCCTTGTGATCCTGAAGGGACTCCCAGACATTTTTATTTCCCGCGTCCTTATATCCTGCCTGCAAATCCTCGGCGGCATCCTCCAGCTCATCCGTGAGACGGTTCAGTCTCAGGAAACTTGCAATGGAAATGATGAACAAAATGCCTATGATCAGCAAAAACACCCCGTTGATCAGCAAATTGCCAAAAGATGTCACATTTCCCGTGAACACCCCGTTGATATACAGGATAAATGCCACCATGACAAAATAAACAACCAATAATGCATAATATAATCTGCTTTTCATTCGTTCCTCTCAATCTCTCTCCGAAATCCGGCCCCGGCCGGACCGCTGCCTATTTCAATGCAATCTCCTTCACTTCATAACCGGCCTCCCTGACTGCTTCGGTCAGGATGGTATCCGTCACCTCCCCGCCCAGTTCCACTGCGGCGGTCTTGTCTTCCAGGCTCATGGTCACGGCTTTCACACCTTCCACAGCTTCCAGGGCCTTCTGTACCCTGCCCGTGCAGTGACCGCACATCATTCCTTCAATCGTCATGATTTTTGTCATATTTTCCATCCTTTCCGCAGGAATATCCTCCCTGCCATCCTCTTCTTTTATCAACACTGCTTCCGTTTCTTCCTGCGCCGGCCCGAAACCGCTTTTGAATCCTTTCAGCCGCAGTGCATTCCCCACCACAAAAATACTGCTCAGGCTCATGGCCGCCGCGCCGAACATGGGATTTAATTTTATCCCAAATAAAGGATACCACACTCCGGCCGCTAATGGAATACCTATTATATTATAAAAAAATGCCCAGAACAGATTTTGTTTGATATTGCGGATAACCATGCGGCTTAAACGCACTGCCGTCACCGCATCCCGCAGATCGCTCTTCATCAGGACAATGTCGGCGCTCTCCATGGCCACATCCGTTCCCGCCCCAATGGCAAGCCCCACATCCGCCGCCGCAAGGGCAGGCGCATCATTGATGCCGTCGCCGATCATGGCCACCTTATGCCCCTGGCGCTTCAGCCCGCTTATTTTTTTCTCCTTATCCTGGGGCAGAACCTCCGCCACCACCTCCGGAATCTCCAGGCGTTTCCGCACCGCCTCAGCAGTCCGTCTGTTATCCCCCGTGAGCATCACCACATGAATGCCCATCTCCTTGAATTTCCGGATGGCCTCCCGGGAGCTTTCTTTCACCTGGTCCGCCACGCCCATAAATCCCAGGAAGCACCCTTCCCGGGCCAGCAGGAGCGGCGTCATCCCTTCGTCCGCAAGGGCGGCTGTCTCCTCCCGGTACACCTGGTCGATTCCGATTCCGTTCTCTTCCAGGTAAGCCTGGTTTCCCACAAAATATCTGACCCCTGCCCCGGAAGCATTTCCATGCCCGGCGGACCCGGCCAGCATTTCTTCTGTCAGAATGCCTTCCACGCCCCTGCCGAAAACCGCCCGGAAATCCTTTACCGCAGGGATGGACAAACCCAAAAACTCCGCATGCTCTACCACCGCCTCCGCCAGGGGATGTTCGCTTTTCTTCTCCAGCGCCGCCGCTATCCTCATAAAGTCGTCTTCGGACACATCCCGGGCACAGACTCTTACTTTCATGCATTTAAGTCTGCCTGCGGTTATGGTTCCCGTCTTATCCATGACCACGGTATCCACATCCCTGGCCTGCTGCAGTGCCTCCCCGGATTTGATCAGAATACCCGAGCCGGCCCCCACACCGGTTCCAACCATAATGGCCACCGGCGTGGCCAGTCCCAGCGCGCAGGGGCAGGAAATCACCAGCACCGCGATGGCAGTGGAAACGGCGAACTCCGCCCCGGCCCCCGCCATGAGCCAGACTGCCAATGTAAGCAGCGCTATCCCTATCACCACGGGCACAAACACTCCTGCCACCTTATCCGCCAGCTGGGCGATGGGCGCCTTGCTGGCGGAAGCTTCCTCCACCAGACGGATAATCTGGGACAGCGTGGTATCCTCACCTACCCTGTCGGCCCTGCATTTTAAGAAACCGGCCTTATTCACCGTGGCAGACACCACCTTGTCACCCTCTCTTTTCTCCACGGGCACACTTTCCCCGGTTATGGCAGCCTCATCCACGCTGGAATTTCCTTCCACAACAGTGCCGTCTGCCGGTATGAGACTTCCGGGCTTTACCAGGAAAATATCCCCCGCGCCCAGTTCCTCTGTAGGGACCTCCCGCTCTTCCCCTTCCGGGGTCAGCACCACTGCCGTCCGGGGCGACAGATCCATCAGTTTTGTGATGGCCTCGCTGGTTTTGCCCTTGGAGCGGCTCTCCAGGTATTTTCCCACCGTAATCAGCGTCAGTATCATACCCGCGGACTCAAAATACAGATCATGGGAATACTGTTCCACCAAAGCGAAATCCCCGTGCCCCAGCCCGAAACTGATCCTGTATAGGGCAAATATGCCGTAGGCAATGGCTGCGGAAGCGCCCAGGGCAATGAGACTGTCCATGTTGGGCGCCAGATGCCAAAGAGTCTTAAATCCCACCAGAAAGAATTTCCGGTTCATGTACACAATGGGCAGAAGCAACAGCAGCTGGGTCATGGCAAAAGTCACTGCATTCTCATTGCCATGCAGGTATTTATGTACAAATCCGGGAATCGGCAGACCGAACCATTCACTGTACATATGATACATTGCCACATACATCAGGGGCAGCAAAAAAACCACGGAGACAAGCAGTCTCCACTTCATGGCTTTTGCTTCCTGCCCTGCGCGCCTGGCCACCAGATCCCTGCCCCCGCTTTTTTCCCTGACTCCCGTACTGCACTGATCCCCGCATCCTGCCGGATTCTCCGCCGCCGGACTTTTGTGCACACCTCCCACAATCTGCTCTGCGCCATATCCCGCCTTCTCCACCGCGGACACAATCTGTTCGTGGCCAAGACGCCCCTCATCATACTGCAGCTCCATGGTTTCTGTCAGCAGATTCACGGAAGCCGACTCCACACCCTCCAGCTTTCTGACCGCTTTTTCCACATGGGCAGAACAGGCGGAACAAGTCATTCCCGAAATGTGATAGTGTTTCTTCATATTAAATATATCCTTTCTCAATAATTCCTACTATTTTAATTTTTTCATCAACTCTACTGTTTCTTCCACAACGGCGTCATTTCCCTTCCGGATTTCTTCCGCCACGCAGGTCTTCATATGCTCCTGAAGAATCATCCATGCAAAAGACTGCAGGGCGCTCTCCGCGGCAGCCACCTGTACCAGAATGTCCCCGCAGTAACGATTATCCTCCAGCATCTTCCCAATGCCGTTCAGCTGTCCCGTGATACGGTTCAGGCGGTTCTTCAGCTGCTTCAGGTCTCCCTCCCGGCGCGGCGTGGCTTTCTGGTGACAGCCTTCACAAGTTTCTACCCCCTTCAGCGCTTCCTGCTCTGTAGTGTTTCCCCCCATAGCTTTTCTATCCTTTCCATATTCTTCTTTCCGGTCTTCGTCAGAAAACCGGCATTGCATCCGGATCCCCTTTATCTCTCATCAGTCTGCGTATAGATAAAGTATACCCCCATGGAGTATATTGTTATAATATACCCTATGGGGGTATTTGTCAATATCATTTCTATCATTCTTTGTTACACCTACTGCCTGCTATCCGCACACGGATACCGCTTCCCTTCCGAAGCCCTCCCGCACCTGCAGGATATCCTCCCCGGCTCCCACGTGTTCCCCTTCCACCAGCCGTATGTCACCGCCATAGAGGCAGTGCTCCACCTGCACGGACACGGCCGCGGATACGCCTTCCTCCTCCAGCCCCCATCTGTCAAACTCCAGAAGAAGCTTTCCCTTGCTTACCACTTCATTCTGTATCACTCTCGGCCGGAAATAACATGACAGCAGTTCGTCATTTACCTCCCCCGCCTGAATATAGAGCTCCATTCCGGACTCCGTGGTAAACCAGAAGGCATTTCCCATGGGAAATAATTTTGTAATTTTACCGGACGCCGGGGCATAGAGTCTGTCCGAGTCCGGATAGATCATCACCATGGGATGTTCCCCTTCCTTCTGCATCGTAATCTCGCCGGATACCGGACTTCCCACGGAACAGAAGATACTTTCTTCCTGCTGCCGGTGTCCCTTCCCCCGTCTTCCTGGTTTTCTCTCCCTGGCCGCCTCTTCCTTTTCGGAGGTTTCTTCTTCCCCATCCCCCCAGCCGTACATGGAAATTCTGCCCACCATAAAACCTGCCACCATCGCCGTCATCAGCCACATTACACTCAGAAACATTGTAATTACCTCTCTTTTCCCTGTTCTTTCTACCAAGTTTTCCCTGTCCGGAAAAAACATATGCATTAATTTTGAAAAAAAGTGTTGACATTGCTTATGAGCTAGTGGTATACTGCAACCGTATTCTAAATGAAAGTCATTGAACTCACATATTTTTGTAAGTTGCTATTACTTTTAATGCTAGTTTACAAAAATATGTGATTTTTTTGCCAGTATTTAGAATCCTATTAACATTACATTACTATAAAGGAGGTACCAAAATGAATAACGGTACAGTAAAATGGTTTAATGCACAGAAGGGTTACGGATTCATCACAAATGATGCTACAGGGGAAGAAGTTTTTGTACATTTCTCTGCCATTAACGCTGATGGCTTCAAATCTCTGGAGGAAGGCCAGAAGGTAACATTTGATACCGAGTGCGATCCTCAGAACAGCAGCAAAATCCGTGCTACCAACGTAACTGTAGTAGCTTAATTTCCTATGTGCGAAAGCAAAACCACCGGTTGAAAAACCGGTGGTTTTGTTGCTTTTTCGGGCTTTTATTTTGACTACTTTCAGGTGTTATTTTATCCTTTACCGGGTGGACAGGAATTTGTATTCCCGTTTCGCCTGTTCATCATCCGGATAATTTTTCAGATAATTTTCCATCAGCACATGTGCCTGCATGTACTCTCCCAGATATTCATATGCCACGATTTCATTGAAGGACAGGGTCTGCATCATAGTGGTATTCTCCAGCTGCATTCCCGCCTGGAATGCCCCCAGGGCATTGCGGTACTCTCCCCTTGTCATTTCACACAAACCCAGCTGGTTGTACAGTTCCGCGTTCCCCTCATTTTTTTCGAGATAGCTGTTATACACATTGGCGGCATAATTGTAGTCCCCGGTGGCCTCATAAGCCCTGCCCAGGTACAGGTAACTCTCCACACCGCCTTTTTCCCTGGCCTCCTCCAGCGCCAGGCAGGCGCTCTGGTAATCCCCCAGATAATAATGAATGCGGCCCCTGGCATACTGGTCCATACCGGTGTCCCCGGCATCCAGGGCGGCGCGCAGGTATTCGCGTCCTTCTTCCCCATGGCCGAAATAATCCATGACCTCAAAAATTTCAATCAGCCTGTCGTAGTTTTTGGGGTCCATGGAGATGACTTTTTCAAAATCCGCCTTTGCCCCTTCATAATCGTCCAGCGCCATGCGCACATTTCCGCGCAGGAAATAAGCGTCCTTCTCCCCGGAGCGCAGGGCAAGCACCGCGTCATATATTTCCTCCGCTTCCTGGAAACGCCCGTTCTTGGTGTAAGCGGCAGCCAGATAATAATTCAGGTCGTAATCCACATTCTGCACCAGACCGCTGCTTCCCGCCAGGGCCTCTTCAAAAAATACGGCAGCCTGCTCATAATCCGTCAGCCCCATATAGGCAATGCCCCTGGCCCTGTTGACCAGTCTGGTATTTTCACCGTTTTCCTCTGCCAGGGCCAGCTGTTCCAGCGCTCCCTGGTAATCCAGGTTCTGTATCAGCTGCATGGCGCCCTGGGTCCTCTCTCCCGCTCTGCCGCAGCCTGCCAGCGTCACCATCAGTGCCGCACACACTGACATCACTAATGTCTTTTTTCTGATTCCGGCCATCTTCTGCCTCTCCTGTCTTTTCCCGTGCACAGTCAAAACCACTGCCCGGCCTTCCCATTTGTTTTCCGCAGTCAAGATTCCGCTTGCCGTCAGTTTTCCCGCGCCGCTTTGGAGGAGTCTTTCCCCTCTTCTGTCAGGTGCGAAGTACAGTGGGGGCATCTTGTGGCCTCCAGCGCAATCTCACTGAGACAATAGGGACATTTCCTGCTGACGGGTGCAGGAGGGGCCTCCTCTTCTTTTCTTTTCACCCTCTCCCCGATGGCATTGATCCCCTTGATCAGGCAGAAAATCACCAGCGCCGTAATCAGAAAGTTGATGATGGCCGTGATAAAGTTTCCGTAATTCAGTACGGGCGCGTTCTCCCCGCTGCCCAGGGTCAATGTGAGATAACTGAAATCCGTTCCCCCGAAAATTCCCAGTATGGGCGTGAGAATATCCTGGTTCAGGGAAGTCACAATGGAGGTAAACGCACCGCCCACAATCACACCCACTGCCATATCCAGCACATTGCCCCGGGTAATAAATTTCTTAAACTCCGCGATAAAACCTTTTCCGCGGGATTCCTTTTCCCTGTCTTTCCTGCTCATTTATTTTCCTGCCTTTCTGTCCGGTTTCTGCCGGAAAAACGCCTGCCGGATCCGGCTCCTTTTTCCTACCAACAACAAACCCCCGCTTCGGGGCCATTTGACTGTTATGAATAATAGTAACACAATAATTCTTCCTCCACAAGCAATTTGTGTACTTGCCCATTCAGAATTTTTGGTATATACTGTTACTGTTGCCCGGATATTCCCCGGCCTGACGGCCTGGAGAAAGACTCCACAGGGCCGTAAATAAAAGTTATGAGGTGAATTCCATGACAAAACAGGAAACATCCGAAATCAAAAAATTACTCACACCGAAAAACTGTTCCATCACACGCATCTGCGGCTGCTATGTGGATGGGGAAAAAAATAAGAAAACGGAACTAAAGCAGGCGTTCCTGGCCCTGCCCGAGGAAGATATGTTCAAATATTTTGAAATTCTGCGCAAAGTGCTCTCCGGCTCCCCGGGCCGCAACCTTCTGACGCTGGAGTTCCCCCTTGCCCTGGAAATGGCAGGCATGCTTCCGGAGAGCGGACCGGATGCCGCCCTTTCCGCAGACCCGGAAACCCTTATTCCGGCTCCTGCGGAAGATGCCGTTTCTCAAAACGCCCATGAATTCCTGCTCCGCCTCAGGGACAGCAAGCTGAAAGACGATGATATATTATCGGAATATTACGACAAAATTATTGAGAATTATGACTATGTGGGAAATTATCTCATTCTCATTGTCCATGATGTCTATGATGTGCCCGGAAAGACCACGGATGGCATTGAGATGGAGGATGCCTCCGACGAAATCTACGAATACATATTATCCTGCATCTGTCCCGTGGAATTATCAAAGCCGGGCTTAAGCTATGACGCGGAGGAAAATACCTTCCACAACCGCAACCGGGACTGGGTGGTATCCCTCCCGGAAACCGGATTCCTCTTCCCTGCCTTCCAGGACAGAAGCGCCGATATTCACAGCATTCTGTACTATTCCAAAAACGCGGAAGAATTAAGGCCGGATTTTGTGGAACAGCTCACCGGCTGTACCCTGCCCCTGTCCGCAGACAGCCAGAAGGAAACCTTCCAGGCGCTGATCGAAGACACGCTGGGCGAGGACTGCGGCCTGGAGATGGTGAAAAATATCCACGACAAATTTACCGAACTGGCCCAGGAACAGAAGGAAGCCCCGGAACCTCTGGTACTGGATAAAAACGAGGTCAAAACCATCCTGGCCGACATTGGCGTGGCCAATGACCGCTTGTCGGAATTTGACAGACATTATGACGAGACAGCCGGGGAAAGCGCTTCCCTGCTCATGAACAATGTCATGAATACCAGAACCTTTGAAGTGAAAACACCGGATGTAGTTGTCAAGGTAAATCCCGATCGGACCGACCTGGTACAGACACGTAGCATAGATGGCAGGGAATGCCTTGTGATTGCTCTGGACGGCGGTGTGGTGGTAAACGGCATCAATGTGAAAACCTCCGCGGAAAGCAGGGGTGAGGCTGACGGGAGCCTGCAGGATACAGAATCATAGCATCCACGATTCCGGGAACTTCTGTGGTCATGGACAAAAAACGGATATTCGATAATATATCACCCGATTACCGTTCTTCCATGTACCCCGCGCATCTGTAAAAAGAAGATATCGGCATGTTACACTGTACAGCCGCCTCCCGTCCCGTTATTTCCCCGGAAACCCACCTTCCGTAAGCCTGGTTAAAATTCTCCGGCACGGGCTTCCGGGGCCTGCCGAACCGCACGCCCCTCTTCCTGGCAGCTTCAATCCCTTCTTTCTGCCGCTCTTTTATATTCTTTCTTTCGTTTTCCGCCACAAAGGACAGCACCTGCAGCACAATGTCACTCAGGAAAGTGCCCATTAAATCTTTGCCCCTCCTGGTATACAGCAACGGCATGTCCAACACTACAATGTCGATTTTTTTCTCCTTGGTCAGCAGTCTCCACTGCTCCAGCACCTCCTCATAATTCCTGCCAAGCCGGTCGATGCTCTTGATGTAAAGCACGTCATCCGTCTTCATTTTCTTCAGCATCCGCTGGTACATGGGACGTTCAAAATCCTTGCCGGACTGTTTGTCCATGTAAATATTCCGCTTCGGCACCTGCACCGTATTCATGGCCAGCATTTGTCTGCCTTCGTTTTGTTCGTTGGTACTTACCCGTACATACCCATATCGTTTTCCCATGGTTTTCTCCTTTGTATTCCGCATATGATACGTTTCCTCTGCGTCTGCCCGGGAGCTCTCACACCGCACCCGGACATTCATTAGAATACTGTATCCCATATATGCCGGCAGCAAAATATTTCAGCGGCAAATTCCAGGCAAAAAATTTTCATTTGCGCCGTTTCTCCTCTACTCGCCGCGCGGCCCGTACGCCGCTTTAGCGGCATAAGTCGCACTTTTGTACGGGCCTGCGCATAAAAAAGAATCCTG